>JBILJY010000107.1:0-9111 GCA_044376975.1 Burkholderiaceae bacterium
GCTTAACAATCACGCTTTTTAGCATCCTTATTTGCCTTTTGCTTCTTGGTATCCCGGTGGCATTTGCCATGGGCATCACCGCATCAATCATGGTGGTCGTCTTCCTAAGCCCGAATATGCTGATTCAGATGGCGAGAATCAGCTTTTCCATATCGACTAGTCATCTATTTTTGGTCGCACCACTTTTTGTATTGATGGCGGCACTTGTCTCTCACTCAGATATCGCAGAAAAAGCATTCCTGTCAGCAACGAAATGGTTCAGTTGGATGCCGGGAGCGTTACCGGTCAGCACTGTCGTTGCGTGCACCGCCTTTTCAGCCATTTCTGGCTCTAGTCCTGCCACTGCGGCGGCGATCGGCTATGCCGCAGTCCCCGAGATTCGCAAAGCTGGGCACTCAAAACGTCTCGCTGTCGGTGTTGTCGCTGCAGGCGGTACGCTCGGGATATTGATACCTCCCAGTGTTGTCATGGTTATTTATGGGATTCTCACAGAGACATCGATTGGTTCGCTTTTTATTGCAGGCATTCTTCCTGGATTTTTCTTAGCGACACTGATGATCATCTACTCGGTTGTCTATAGCATGCGAGAAGGGACTGCTAGGCCCTTAGCCATCCGCCCTTCATGGGGAGAGAGGTTCGGTTCCCTACGAGGTATTTTCCCGATCTTGCTGCTATTCATAGTGGTGATGGGTTCGATCTATACAGGAGCCGCTACCACCACAGAGGCCGCTGCACTTGGCGCAGCGGGGGCATTGTTGCTTACTATTCACCGCGTCGACATGCGCCTCAAAGGATTGAACAAGGTCCTCATGCGCACTGCCCAAACCACAACGATGCTGATGATGTTAATTATATTTGGGAGTTTTTTTGGGTTTGTAGTATCACGACTTGGTATCGCACATGGGATGGTTGAGGCAGTTTTGGCAGCTAACTTCGAACCATGGATGGTACTGGCTTTTTACATCGGAGGCCTTCTTCTATTGGGCTGCGTCATGGACCCAGCTTCCATGATGGTGATCACTTTACCGCTGGCATTTCCAGTATTGCAACAGCTAGGTTTTGATCCAATCTGGCTTGGAGTCCTAGTAACGATCGCAGTTGAAATCGGAATGATTACCCCGCCGGTTGGACTCAATCTATTCGTATTGAAAGGGATCGTCGCCGATGACATCACGATGACCGATATCATGTTGGGTGCGGCCCCCTTTGTCGGGATCATGCTAATCGGCTTGTTAACCATTATCTTGTTTCCATCGATTGCGACTTTTTTACCAAGCCTGATGACGAAATAAGCGAGGCGACGACAAAAGCTGACAAGCGATTGAATCTCACTGGGTCTCCCACTTGAATCAATAAAACAGTTCGTTTACTTGATAGACAGCAAGAAATAAAACGAGTAGGATAAAAAATCCCTCGACACACCAAGGTCGAGGCTGTTCACTAGCCCTCTGGAGTCATTATGGTTGCGAAGCGATTAGATACTACACGACGAACATTGTTGACGACCGCAGCGCAAGGAGCTTTAGTCCTCGCGGCTCCGACTTTGCCTCTCAGTCTTGCGCGCGCGCAGTCTGACTACCCCAATCGCTCGATCCGCGTGATTGTTCCCTTTGCACCTGGCTCTGCTACAGATATTTTGACGCGTCACCTTGAGCAATCAATGTCTGCTTCGCTCGGGCAAAAGCTTGTGATCGAGAATCGGCCTGGTGCTAACGGCGTATTGGGTGCACAAGTCGTCAAGTCCGCAACACCAGACGGTTACACCATCTGTATGGGATCGACCTCATCACACTCAATTGTTGCGGCGATTCGACCTAATACAATGCCTTACGATATCGAGAAAGATTTCTCTCCAATCGGTTTAGCGGCGATGTCGGCAAACATTATCGCAACGCATCCCTCCGTTCCAGTCAAGAACCTGCAAGAGCTTATCGCCTACTCCAACACACTACCAAGTGGATTGAGTTACGCATCATCACCTGCTGGCTCATCAAACAGTCTAGCGGGCGACATGCTGCGCACTAAAGGCGCAAAACTCGTCAATATCCCTTACAACAACATCAGCCAAGGCTTGACTGACGTTCTTGCAGGACATGTGCCAGTTCTGATTTACACCGTCGCGTTGTTGCCCTACATTCGAGATGGTCGCTTAAGAGGGATCGCGACGCTTTCTGAGAAACGTCTTTCGCAGGCACCAGATCTACCAACTGCAATCGAACAGGGCGTACCAGGAATGCTGGCGAGCGCGTGGTTTGGAATGTTTGGTCCAGCACGGCTGCCTGCCGCCGTCACTCAAAAGATAAGCACTGCACTTGGTCAGGCTATTGCCGATAAAACCATCAACAATAAGTTAATTGAAGCAGGTCTTGAGCCTCAATATCTCGCACCACAAAATATGTCAGTATTTGTTGCCCAAGACATGGCTCGTTGGAAAGAAGTGGTCGCCAAAGCTGGTGTGAAGACTGAGTGATGCCATGCTAGTTACCCCTCAGACAGCTTCAATTGGCGCTGCAGTCACCGAGATCGACTTGCGCAAACCTCTATCAGATCGGGATTTTGCTGAGCTGTTAAAGGCCTTAGCAAGCTATAAAGTGCTTTGTTTTCCCAAACAAAGCATTGATGCGCCCGAGCTGCGAGATTTTTCAGCACGCTTCGGGAGTCTGCAGACATTAAGATCTGGGCAAGATAAAAGTGGCTTCCCTGAGGTATCAGTGTTATCAAACGTCCGTCAAGACGGTAAGTTTATTGGCATCCCTGACGCCGGCCAAAATTGGCACACGGACATGACCTACAACCGATCTGTCGGTTATGCCAACGCATTGTTAGCATTCAAAGTACCCATGCGTGATGGACGAGCGTTAGGAGCAACTGAGTTCTGCGACACAGCAGCGGCTTATGAAGACTTGTCAGACGAAATTAAGCGTCAACTGGAAACGGCCACAGCCATGCACGATCTCAATTTCTATTGGGAATTTATGCGTCGCGAAAAAGCGAGTACGCGTGCGCCCCTTTCTGAGGCGGAGCGCGCTGCGCATCCACCCTCGCGTCACTCGGTCTTTTTAAAGCACCCTGTTTCAGGCAAACAGTCCATCTACGTGAATCCAAGCTTTACGACTCACATAGAAGGTATGCCAAAAACTCAAAGCGATGCGCTGTTAAAACTACTGTTCGATCACATACTAAAGCCAGAGTACCGCTACACGCACCGATGGACTGTCGGAGATTTACTTATTTGGGATCACCTCACAACTTGGCATAACGCAATTGCAGATTATGGTCCGGACGAGCCGCGCTTAATTAAACGTTGTCAAATAATGGCAGACAAGATTTTTACTCCAGCGTTCGTCACTGAAGCGCTATCCCATGCAGCCTAGATGTTAGTGACTAAGGTCCGATCGTATTAACCAAACCACCGATTTTAGATATCCGCATTTCAACTTGGTCCCCAGGTTGCAAGTGAATCCCAACCTCATGCGCCGAACCACCAGGATAGCAGCCACCACTAATGACTGACCCTGGGTAGACAGTTTGTCCGCTTGAAAGGTAAGACAGCATTTCGGCAAAATCCCAAATCATCCCAGAGGTATCGCAAGCCGAACGCTCTACCCCGTTAACGAACAAGGACATTCGTAGCTCTTTTGGATCACCAAGTTCATCGGCAGTGACGATCCATGGTCCGAGAGGATAACCATTGTCAAAATCTTTGCCTTTTGAAGGGCCACGACCAAACTTCATTTCTGCCGACTGACGCTCGCGCGCACTCACATCGTTCATGATTGAATAGCCGACGATGGCGCGTGATGCAGCCGCGTGGTCTAAGTCACGACCACCAACCCCAACGATACACACTAACTCGCACTCAACGTCCAAAACATCGGCGTAGGGCGGACGATGCAAGGTGGTTCCCGGGCTCACCACCGCGTCTGGATTGCCTTTCCAGTAAGGCTTGACCAATGCCTCTGCGGTGTTCGCCGCCAGTTCAATACCTAACGATGCCGCGCTCGCGCTATGCGCAGGCCACACGCTAAAGTTCACAATGCTAGGCGGCCTTTTAACCGGCGCCAGCAATTGAATATCAGCATGAAGGTAGACCGTGCGCACACCAGCAGAGGTTGCACTTACTCCCTGCTTCAGCACAGCTTCCACCGCCTCCTCTACCCAGCTCATTGCCTGCTGACCGCTGCCTATCAGCGCAATCATTTCAGCAGGTACTTGTGCCTCACCGACTCGGTGCGCAGCGGCCGCAGAAAGTGTTCGCTCTAAAAAAGCCTGACGAGCGGCAGTTGCATCAATGACGCCCTGCTCCGTGTAGACACCTATCCGCTCAATAAGACCCAGTGGTGTGACGACACCGAAAGTACAAAGCTTCATGGCTGGAATCCTACAAAAAGAAATTTATATTCAAATGAATAACACCAAACATATCCATACGTAGGTTCGGGCGTAACGATACGTGGGACGATACCTGTACCACCTCCCGCCGAACATCTCATGTTATGTTCCAAGTTGAATCGTCCATTCCGAAATTTGGGGCTGGCCTTACCCATCTTGGCATCGTCTCGGACATTTGCAAAACAGGTCCCAGCGTCAGCATTTTTCCATGATTGGGCGTGTCTGTCCTGACATAAAGCTTCTCTACCTCAGCGTCGGTAATGGATCCGGGCGCGGTATCGAAGGCATCAAGAAGCCCGCGACGCTGAATAAACATTGCAGACTGACAAAGCGAGACATTGACCTCGTAACTACCGCCTTCTTTCGCTCTGCGCGCCAAAGCGAGCATGACGCCAAGCGCACCCAAATACCCTGTCAAATAATCACACATCGGTGCAAATACAAGCTTGGGTTGTCCGGCTCCAATCGATTCGCCGTAGGTATGGCAGATGCCCGTCACGGCTTGAGCAACCTGCTCCCAACCCGCACGACCCTGAAACGGACCGCCGCTGCCGAAACAGCTCACAGACAAATGAATCAGTCCCGGGCATAGATCAAATAACTGCTCCCTGCCGAAGCCCTTTCTCGTCAGCGCACCTGGGCGATAGCCGTCTATCACTACGTCGGCTGTCTGCACGAGGCTGCGAAATACTGCCGCCTGTTCTGGCACTTCAAAATCCAGAAAACAGCTGCGCTTTCCATGGCTAGTATCGCGTACGTGTTCAGCGACCTGCGGCAAATGGGGTGCCGTCACCATCAAAACATCTGCACCATGCTCACCGAGGGTCCGACCTGCAATAGGCCCAGCAAGAATGCGAGTAAGGTCTAAGCTGCGGATACCATCAAGTGGGCGAGTCCCGTCGACCAACGGTTTGGGCGCACCCTCTCTTACTTTACGAATCTCAATAACCGGACGCGCGCTCAGATATTGACCTTGTGGATGCGCGAGCCACTCGGCAGGCGTCCTAATTAAGCCACCACAGGCTCCGGCGTCTGCAATCGCTTGTTCTAGGTCCTCACCATTCCAACGCCTAACACTCGAAGAAACACCCTCAACCGTGTTTTCGCACTGCAACACACTCAGGACCTTCTTAGACAAACCAGGCAAATTAAGATGCGGTAAGAACCATTTTCCGTCTTTGGTTGCCCAAGGCTGCGTCACGGTCAGCATTTGCGCCATCGAGTCCGAAGGCGGGACTGGCGCATATTGACCATCAGGTTTCTGCTTACGCGTGTAGTCCACCGTACGCAAAGAAGCCGCAGCGTGGCCCACATCTACGGATAAGTCTTGGCGCCGTCCATGGCGCAACTCCCAAAGATCATTTGCTGCGACACCGATCGTTGTCAGCACAGCTGAAACCGTTTCCCCCACCTTAAACGGCGTCTTATAAAACGGATCTTTCCCTGACAACGCGATTGCTTCGCTCGGATCAGCGAGGCCTCTTACGCGAAGAAGCTCTTCGATAGCCGTACGGAATCCTTGGGGCTTTCCCGTCAAATTAAATTCTGTACCCTCTGAAGGCACGTAATAGCTCCTTAGCTACTTTTTGTCACGATACATCTAGTCCGCTTTAGGAATGCGCTCGGCCACCTTAGCCCACTTTTTAGAATCCGCCGAAATGAGTGCGCCTAGCTCTGCCGGACTGGAAGGTGTGACATCCATGCCAGCCGCTGCCATGCGCGTCTTAAAGGCATCCGTTGCGAGCACCTTGGCCACTTCGGTATTGAGCTTGCTAACCACCGCTGCTGGCGTTCCCGCTGGCGCCAACAAGGCGAACCACGAGGCGACGTTGAACTGCCCAAGCGCCGATTGTGCAAAAGTTGGCACAGCAGGTAGCGCCGCATTTGGTTGCGCGGAGGGCACCCCGACTCCGGTAACTTTGCCATCACGCACGAACGGCGCTGCGACTGCAATCGAGATCACTGCAGCGGGAGTGCTTCCGCCGATCACGTCGATGATGAATTTTCCGCTACCCGAACCACCATAAGGAATATGCACCCAGTCTAGCCCGCCCTCGAGTCGCAACTGTTCTCCCAGCATGTGTGCGGTGCTACCCACGCCAGGCGACGCATAAGAAAGCTTTCCGGGATTAGCTTTTGAATAGGCCAAAAGTTCCTTCATGTTCTTAGCAGGAATAGAGGGATTCACAACGACCACAAACGCAACGTCAGTGAGCTTGGAAATCGGCGCAAAGTCTTTGCTTGGATTAAAGGCGACATTCTTTTGGATGAATGGCGCGATGGTGAGCGTTCCATCGAAACCTAACAACAAAGTGTGTCCATCCGGCTTAGCACGCGCGACTTCAGTCGTCCCGATAACTCCGGTAGCACCAGGCTTATTCTCGACTTGAACCTGTTGCCCAAGCCCTTTAGACAAGCCTTCGGCTAATACACGGGCCAGCATATCGGCGGAGCCACCCGGTGCGAACGGTACGATCAGCTTTACAGGTCGTGAGGGATACGCTTCTGTTTGCGCAAACGCAGCGCCAGCGG
This sequence comes from Burkholderiaceae bacterium, assembly GCA_044376975.1. Lineage (GTDB taxonomy): Bacteria > Pseudomonadota > Gammaproteobacteria > Burkholderiales > Burkholderiaceae_B > Zwartia. Next base: position 6,925 of record JBILJY010000107.1, read on the forward strand.
CCAAGCTCAGGAAAAGCATTTGAAGGGCAATGAAAGCACGTCGAAGTAGACAAATCATATTTGTTCTCGTCTTAGGTTCTAGCCGCCAAGTATTGCCTCAATTCTGACCGGCAAGTGCTAGGGGTATCCCTATAGCGATCAATCTTAATAAGACAAGTTACGCAAGCCGAGCGGAACAAATACAATCGATAGAAATAATGTAATAAAAACTCGTGCGCTCGTTTGTACTTCGCGCCCGAAATTTCACGTGACGCACTACAAGGAGGCCTTATGACTATCCGCTTCACCTTACGCACTCTTCTATTTAGCTGCATCGCGACCGCTGCTGCGTCAATCGCCAGCGCTCAGTCGTTAGACAACTACCCAACCCGCCCAGTCACTATCGTCGTACCGTTCCCTCCTGGAGGCGGAACTGACGTGGGTGCGCGCCTCGTCGCTCAAAAGCTCTCACTAAAATGGGGACAACCGGTCATTGTTGAAAACCGCGGCGGTGCGGCAGGTCGCCTTGGCGCTGACGTTGTCGCCAAGGCAAAGCCAGACGGCTATACCCTTCTCGTCGGCAATGTGGGTACACAATCCGTGAACCCCGCGCTATACAAAAAAATGCCGTACGACGCTGACAAAGCATTCGCCCCAATCGGCATGATCGCCGAGTTACCTTTAGTCATGCTGGTCACACCTGCCCTGCCATGGCAAAACATTAAAGATGTTGTCGAGGCCGCTAAAAAAGAGCCTGGGAAAATTACCTTTGCCAGTTCAGGCGCTGGCGGAGCTCCCCATCTTGCGGGAGAGATCTTTCAGCAAGCCTCTGGAACAAAAATGCTACATATTGCATATAAAGGTGGCGGTCCCGCAGCGCTGGACCTGATGGCTGGCCACGTAAATATTTACTTTGGAACAGTGCTCGAGTCGGTCGGACACGTGAAAGCAGGCAAGCTCAAGGGTTTGGGCGTGACAAGTGCAAACCGTTCGCCCGCATTGCCAGAGCTGCCAACGATTGCTGAAAGTGGCTATGCTGGTTTTGATACTGGCTCATGGATTGGGCTGCTAGCGCCGGCAGGAACGCCTGTCGCAATTATCAACAAGGTTTCTGCGGACCTACGCGAAGTCTTAACACTACCTGACACGAAGAACACGCTCATCACCCAAGGTGCGACACCCTGGCCGATGACTCCAGAGCAATTCGCCGCACGCATTAAAAGTGATCGACAACGTTACGGGAAAATTATCGAGGAAAATAACCTTAGTGCGGACTGAGATGAACCTTCTTCCTAAGGATGGCAGCGGACTCTATATTCCTGGCGTCTTTGACGAAAGCAGCTGTACCGCCTTATTCGCCTCGCTTCTGGACACGATTGACTGGAAGGAAGATCAGTTAGTGATGTTCGGAAAGTTAATCACCACAAAAAGAAAAGTAGCGTGGGTTGGCGATGCAGGCTGTTCTTACACGTACTCGGGCGTCAAAAAGTTTCCGCAAACCTGGACACCCGCCTTGTTAGAGATCAAACAACGAATCGAAGCGCTCGCACACCACGAATTCAATTCTTGTCTACTCAATTTGTATCACGATGGTAGCGAAGGCATGGGCTGGCACAGTGATGACGAAAAAGAATTGGATCAAGCAGCTCCCATTGCGTCAGTAAGCTTTGGCGGCGAACGTAAGTTCGCGTTTAAACATAAGTCCGATAGAACCAGTGTTTCCCTTACGTTGGCAAACGGCAGCGTGTTGCTCATGCACACACCAACACAGCAGTTCTGGCAGCACAGTCTAACCAAGACGAAGCGCGCTGTTGCCCCTCGCATCAATCTTACCTTCAGAGCCATCAGGCATGACCACCACTAAAGCATCAAGCAAAGCCATTGCAATCGTTGGCGCTGGCATCGCCGGCCTGAGCTGTGCAGTTCGTCTCAAATCACTCGGACATCGTGTCGAGCTTTTTGAAAAAGGCCGTGGTCCCGCCGGTCGTATGAGCACAAAGCGTGGAGATGACTGGACAGCTGATCATGGCGCGCAGTATTTCACGGCCAGGGACCCGCTTTTCATGAAACAGGTAGAGCAGTGGTTGGCGAACGGGGTGGTAGCCCCTTGGAGCCCCGAGCTCAAGGTCTTCGAGGCAGACCAATGGAAGACATCCCAATCAAAAGACGTTCGCTATGTAGGCATTCCAGGGATGAACGCGCCGGCTA
>JBILJY010000108.1:0-9104 GCA_044376975.1 Burkholderiaceae bacterium
AACGATATCGTGGCAACACACACCGCCATCCGACCCCTGCACGCGTCGCGGTCATCACCACAACAGGAGGTGGCGCCGCCACCGTTGTAGATAACCTGGGGTTAAATGGCATGGTCGCCGTGCCACCCCCGCCAGCCTTTATCGAACACATGGCTACTCGCGGCATGAACATTCGTGAAACCGCCATCATCGATCTAACCTTGGCCGCGACCAGTGCCCAATACAAAGATCTGCTTGAACAGTTGTTACAAACTGACTGGTGTGACGCAGTCCTCAGTGTCGTGGGGTCCTCCGCACAATTCCACCCAGAACTGGCGGTCAAGCCCTTGATTCAAGCCGAAAAACCAACCACCAAAGCATTGGCCGTTTTTCTTGCCCCCGAAGCGAACGCCTCGCTTGCCCTACTGCAACAGGCAGGGATAGCTGCCTTCCGCACTCCCGAGTCCTGTGCCGATGCGCTGTCAGTATTCTTTGAGCCACAAACGGGAGCACCGCCAGAGCTTCCTGTCACACCCTGGCCTGCAGCACTACCGCGGACCGGCCTACTCACTGAGTATGAGTCTGGGCAGCTCTTCTCGACGCTCGGGCTGACCACCGCACAAGCGCAACGCGTGCCACTGAACAATTTAAGTCATACGGTGCCCTACCCCGTTGTCGTCAAAATTTCTTCTCGAGATATCTCACATAAAACAGAGGTCGGTGGCGTCAAAGTTGGTATACGTAATCAGGAAGAATTGCTGACAAGTGCAGCGGCTATTGGAAAAAATGTGGCACACCACGCCCCGACCGCAAAAGTCGATGGCCTATTGGTCCAAGCGATGGAAGCCAAGCTACTGGAATTGATCCTCGGCTATCGCAACGATCCGTTGGTCGGACCAACGGTTTTACTAGGTGCTGGCGGCATCGCGGCAGAAATTTCTCCTGACTTCTCCCTGCGTCTCGCCCCCGTCTCCATCGAACAGGCACGCGAGATGATTAAAGAGGTACGCATCACCCAGTTGGTGCGCGGCTTCCGCGGCTTACCGCAGGCAGATTGCGAAGTCCTGGCGAAAACCATCGCGGATTTTTCTCGTCTGGCCTGTGTGCGTGAAGTCAATGTGCTTGAGGCGGAAATCAACCCCCTCTTTGTTCAAGCGGAAAAAGTCATCGCCGTTGATGGCTTGGTGAGGCTGGCATGACAACCCCTAGCGATACAGTGCCTCAGCAGTTGAGCTCGCCCACCAAAGGGGCTCATGGCTTGGCGCGATTCCTCGGTATCGCTCAAATCTGTTCTTATGGCACGATCTATTATGCGTTCCCGTTAATCGTCCTGTCCATGCAACAAGAGCTGGGCTGGTCAAAAGCGGACGTCTATGGCGCACTCACGGTGGGTCTATTGCTTGCTGCGGGTCTGGCCTACCCGGTTGGTGTGGCTATTGATCGAGGGTTTGGTCGGCATGTGCTTTGCTTTTGTTCCATCCTTGCAGCGTTACTCTTTGTTGCCTGGTCCTATGTCTCCAATCTTTTTATCTTCTATGTGATCGCTGCGGCGATGGGCTCGCTTCAAGCAGCGATTTTGTATGAGTCTGCCTTCGCAGTGTTAGCAAGACGCGTGGGGCCGCAGCACTCACGTGCAGGCATTACGACCATTACGCTCTGGGCAGGGTTTGCCAGCACGGTATTCATTCCCTTAGAGCAGTTCTTGATGGACGGCTGGGGTTGGCGCGCCTCCCTATGGGTTCTTGCGGGTGTGAATCTCGTCTGCGCAGCCGGCTACTGGCATTGGGTCAAACCAGAATTGGACGCCGTACATGCCTCGCACTCCGTTACCAAAGCGGAGAATATTGCACGAGACAAATCTATCGTTCATGCGGCCCTACGCAATACGGTTTTTTGGTTACTCTTGATCGCGCTCACGGTGTACTCCATGGTCTTTTCAATTTTTACTTACCATATGTACCCGATGCTGCTTGATAAGCAGATTCCCACTGGCGAAGTTGTTTTTGCACTGTCGATTATTGGACCAGCGCAAGTACTTGGCCGAATCATCATCAGTCGTTTCGCTGCCCGAGTATCCATGCGTACCCTAGGCTCTATTATGTTGAGCCTTTTCCCCTTCATCTTTGCAGCCTTCATTCCTGATTCTCCTGGCTTCTTGCTGGTGGCTGTTGTCTTCGCTGCGTACGGGCTCGCAAACGGTGTGTTCACTATCGTGCGGGCACAAGTCGTTCCTGAAATGTTAAGCAAGCACGCTTATGGCGCACTCAATGGGCTCATTACGATTCCCACGATCGTCGCCCGAGCGGTTGGTCCTGTTGTTGCCGCTTGGCTTTGGGCGATTGACCAGTCCTACGATATCGTCCTCATCGCTCAAGTGGGTGCTGCGGTTCTGCTAGCTGTGCTCTTTTGGGCCGCGAACATCAGGTCCCGCTCGCACCCACCGTCACTTTAAACAACCCCCTCGACTGCAGGAAAGACCAGATGAACGTTGCCTCACAACCCTCGGTGGCCGCACAACCCTCAGACCTTGTGGAGATGGACGCTGTTGGTCTGTCAGCCGCCATTCATCGTCGGGATGTATCGTGCGTCGAAGTGCTCAACGCCTACCTCGCGCAAATCGATCGCCTTAATCCGATCGTCAATGCCATCGTGGCCATGCCGGAAAGAGAAGCATTACAAGTACAAGCGAAAGAGCGCGACGCGCAACTCGCACGCAAGCAAAGTCTCGGTCCGCTTCATGGGTTTCCACAAGCACCAAAGGATATCGCTCCTTTAGCTGGTTTAGTCACAACCAACGGTTCCCCGATTTTTGCTGGGCAAGTGACTAAGGTGGATTCGGCGGCCAATGCGCGCGTCCGAGCAAGCGGTGCAATTTTCATTGGACGTACCAACTCACCAGAATTTGGACTTGGCGCAAATACCTATAACCGTGTTTATGGCATTACCCGAAACGCCTTCAATCCCGCGCACACAGCAGGTGGTAGCAGCGGCGGCGCGGGCGTCGCACTTGCTCTGCGCATGCTGCCCGTAGCCGATGGCTCTGACATGATGGGTTCGTTACGCGTGCCGGCTGCCTTCAACAACGTCTTTGGCTTCAGGCCCTCGGTTGGCTGCGTCCCGCACGGTCCAGGTGATGAAGTGTTTTTTCAGCAATTCAGCGTCACGGGCCCCATGGCTCGTAACGTACCGGACCTCGCACTGCTGTTAGGCGTTCAAGCTGGTTTTGACCCGAGACTGCCGCTCACGCGCAAGCAAGATGATCCGCGCCTCTTTGGGCAACCGCTCGAGCGCGACATGCGCGGCCTACGCATCGGCTGGCTCGGCGATTTGGGTGGTCATTTGCCCATGGAGGCGGAGTTATTGACGCTGACACAACGCTCGCTCGAACACTTCAGAGCGATCGGCTGCTCAGTGGAAATCGCCCAACCACACTTCGATTTTGAACAACTTTGGCACGCCTGGATCACGCTGCGCAGCTTCACGTTTTCAGGCGGACATGCGCAGCACTACCACGACCCCGCTCGCCGCAGCCAACTCAAGCCTGAGGCCATTTGGGAAATCGAGCGCGGTCTTGCGCTAACTGGCACTGAAATTTTTGACGCTGCAAAAGTGCGTACCGCTTGGTATCAAGAGTTAGTCCGTCTTTTCGGGCAGTTTGATTATTTAGTCATGCCGACAACACAAATTTTTCCGTTTGACGCTGAGCAGCATTGGCCTGAAGATCTCGCGGGTAAGCCCATGGACACTTACCACCGCTGGATGCAGTCTGTGATTCCTGTCACCATGACGGGATTACCTACGCTCGGTGCGCCCGCAGGCTTTGGCGCCGCGGGATTGCCCGCTGGCATACAAATTATTGGTCCAACGCAAAGCGATTTCTCGGTGTTACAAGTGGGGCACGCCTACGATCTGGCGAGCCAGTACTCCCGTGTTCAAAGCCCGCTACTCGCTCAAACTTAAGGTCTATTCTGACGGACTGGTCAAGGCAAGTTAATATCTTGCTGATGAACCAGCCCGCACCGATCGCACTTGTCACGGGCGCCGCCAAGCGCCTAGGCAAGCACATTGCACTCACACTCGCACAAAACGGGTGGGATATCGCTGTGCATTATGGCCGCGCGCAAGACGAAGCAAAGCAACTCGTTCAAGAAATTCAGGTTCTAGGTCGAAGAGCTTGCGCCGTGCAAGCTGACTTAAATGATCCTAAACAGGTGGCTTGCCTCATCGAGCGCTGCAGATCCGAAATCGGTCTACCAACGTGCCTCGTGAACAATGCCTCAATGTTCGAGTACGACGATGCCAACACCTTTACAGCCGCTACGTTTCAAGCACACATGCAAGTGAATGCGGCCGCTCCCATTGCGCTTGCAACTGCGCTGCACAAGGCACGCTGCGAGTTTATGCAACAGGCTGCTAACCCTGCTGTGATCATCAATCTTCTAGACCAGAAACTCGCTAACCCAAACCCAGATTTTCTGTCGTACACCTTATCAAAAGCTGCCTTACATGAGGCGACTAGATTGCTTGCGCAAGCGCTTGCCCCCCAGTGCCGCGTCGTGGGCTTGGCTCCAGGCCTAACGCTTGTGTCAGGCGACCAGACAGAGCAAGGCTTCCAAGCTGCGCACCGTCAAACCCCCCTTGGCAAATCCTCCACACCAGACGACATTGCTCAGGCTGTTGTCTATCTTGCGCACGCGCACGCCATCACAGGAACCACCCTCTTTGTCGACGGCGGCCAGCACCTTAAACCCTCGGAACGTGATGTCATGTTCCTGACTTCCTGATTCACTCCATGAGCCCAACTTCAGCGCAATACCCCAGTCTTCATCATTGCCGACGTCTTTTCCTAAGTAATTTTGAAATTAATATGAATATTGGCGTGCATGAGTTTGAAAAGAAGGGCGAGCAACGCGTCATCGTGAACGTTGACTTGTACGTGCCACTGGAAAGTAACACCCCGCAAACGGACGACTTAGCTGAAGTGGTCGACTACGACTTCATGCGTCAAACGATCGCCGACATCATTTCTGCTGGGCATATCCACTTGCAGGAAACGCTTTGCGACGAAATCGCAGGCAGAATGCTTGCGCATCCCCTGGTCTTTGCAACCCGCGTGTCCACCGAGAAACCTGATGTGTATCCGGATTGCAAAAGTGTGGGGGTTGAAATTTTTAGGTTCAAACAGCGTTGATTGAATAAAACTAAGTAAATTTTATTTGCACACAAGCCTGCTTAACAGTCGGGCAATAGAAAACGGGTCTTAGGTATAAACCTAAGACCCGTTTGTATTGGTCGGGGCGGTGGGATTCGAACTCACGACCCTCTGCTCCCAAAGCAGATGCGCTACCAGGCTGCGCTACGCCCCGAAGACCGACACTATACCAGATTCTGGGTGATCAGCCGAATCTTCCGGTGATGTAATCCTCTGTCTCCTTGCGCTGGGGCTTAACGAAGATTTTATCCGTCGCACCAAACTCAACGAGCTCGCCAAGATACATAAAAGCCGTGAAGTCCGATACGCGCGCTGCCTGTTGCATATTGTGCGTCACAATCGCTACGGTGTAGTCCGCTTTAAGCTCATGCAAGAGATCCTCAACTTTGGCCGTTGAAATCGGATCAAGCGCCGAGGTCGGTTCGTCGAGCAGAATCACGGAAGGCTTAACCGCTACAGAGCGCGCAATACAAAGGCGCTGCTGCTGCCCCCCTGACAAAGATAAGCCACTTTGAGCAAGCTTATCTTTCACCTCGCCCCACAAAGCCGCCTTGGTGAGAGCCCATTCAACCCGCTCGTCCATATCTGCTTTATTTAGGCTTTGGTACAGGCGGACACCAAATGCAATATTGTCGTAGATCGACATCGGGAAAGGCGTTGGCTTCTGAAACACCATGCCAATGCGTGCGCGCAGCATATTCAAATCTTGTTTGGGATCGAGAATATTCTGCCCATAAAAATTGATCTGACCCTCGGCACGCTGCCCTGGATACAAACTGTACATACGATTAATCGCACGCAGCAGCGTTGACTTACCGCAACCCGAGGGCCCGATAAACGCAGTGACTTTTCGCTCGGCGACATCCAGATGGATATTTTTAAGTCCCTGGAATTTTCCGTAATAGAAATTCAGATCCCGGATTTCTATCGCATTGGCGAGGGGCGTGGAGTTAGCTTGGTTGTTCATATACATATTCCAGAGGGATCGGCGAATTAATGCCCAGCTTTCTTATCACGTAGCAAAACGCGCGCAATAATATTGAGCAACAAGACTGCGAGGGTGATGAGCAAGGCGCCCGCCCAAGCCAAGTTCACCCAGTTCTCATAGGGGCTCATCGCAAACTGAAAGATCACAACAGGCAAGTTCGCCAGTGGGGCATTCATGTTGGTTGAGAAAAACTGATTATTCAGGGCCGTGAACAACAGCGGTGCGGTCTCTCCACTGATACGGGCAAGCGCTAGCAACAACCCAGTCAAAACACCGGCGCGAGCGGCGCGCAGCGTGACGTAACTCGTGACTTTCCAGCGCGGTGCACCTAGCGCATAAGCGGCTTCGCGCAAACTACCTGGCACAAGCCGCAGCATATTTTCGGTCGTGCGAATAACAACAGGGATCGCGATCAAGCTCAAGGCGAAGGAGCCAGCCCACCCAGAAAAGTGCTTTACCTGCGCAACCAAAATCGCATACACAAACAGTCCGAGAACAATCGAAGGCGCTGACAACATGATATCGGTAACAAAACGCGTCACTGATGCCACAACGCTACGATCGCCAAACTCGGCTAAATACACGCCTGCGAGAATACCAATGGGCGTGGCCACAAGAGCCGTCACTCCGATCATCATTAAGCTGCCGACGATGGCGTTAGCCAACCCGCCTCCTTCTGAACCGGGCGCTGGGGTGGACTCGGTGAAAACGGCCCAACTCAAACCGGCGAAACCGTTCTTGAATAAAATGATCAAAATCCAGATCAGTGCCACCAGACCCAAGACCATTGAAGCCATGGATAAAATCAGGCCAAGGTAGTTTGTAAACTTACGCCGGCGATATAAATTGATATCGAGATTGGTGGCGTGTGACACGTTTGTTTGGTTTGAAGTAGGCATTTAAGTACGTGCTCCCTGAGCCTTTTCGGCGCGCAAAATCATAATTTTGGCGACAGACAACACGACAAAAGTAATAACAAAAAGCAGAAAACCCAACGCAAAAAGCGTGGAGAGATGGAAGTCATCTGCTTCACCGAATTCATTTGCAAGGGTAGAGGCGATTGAGGTGCCTGGTGCAAACAGAGACTCGCTCAAACGCTGGGAATTTCCGATCACAAAGGTAACAGCCATCGTTTCGCCCAGCGCTCGGCCTAAGCCAAGCATCACGCCGCCAATCACACCTTTGCGCGTGTAGGGCAGCACCACGTAACGCACAACCTCCCAGGTGGTGCAACCCAGACCATAAGCCGACTCACGGAGAATCGGCGGAACAATTTCAAAGACATCTCGCATCACCGCAGCAATGAAAGGCAAGATCATGAAGGCAAGAATGATCCCTGCGGCGAGCAAACCAATCCCGTTCATTGCCCCACCAAACAGTGGGCCAATCAAAGGCATTTGTCCTAAGGTAGATTGCAAGGCCGGTTGGCCATACTCAGCGAAGAGTGGCGCAAATATAAAAAGACCAAACATGCCATAAATGATGGACGGCACTGCGGCGAGAAGTTCAATTGCGGTGCCGAGCGGCCTGCGCAACCACAGGGGGCAGGTTTCAGTCAGAAAAACAGCTATTCCAAAGGCGAGGGGTACCGCCAACAACAAGGCAATCAACGAGCTCACTAACGTCCCGTAAATGGCGATCATCGCGCCAAATTCTTCGTTGATGATGTCCCACTCTATGCGCCAGATAAAACCAATACCAAACTTCTGAAAAGCGGGCCATGCGCTCACGAGCAGGGAGATCAGAATCCCTGCCAGTGCCACCAAAACCAACACCGAAAAAAGCAACGTCACTTTATGGAAGAGGAAATCTTGAATGCGCTGCTTTTTCACCACAGCAAGCATGCTCGGCTCCATCATGCTTTTATCTGTAGAGATCTGACTCATTCACCAACTCCTAAGTACGTGCTCTTTTCGGCTATTAAAACTAACGTCTTAGTGCTTGATCTGCGACCAAACCTTATCGGCAATCGCTTTGGTCAACGTATCTGGCAGAGGAACATAATCCAGATCCAACGCTAATTGCTTGCCATCCTTAAACGCCCAGGTAAAGAACTTTAAGACATCTTTTGAAGCAGCCTTGCTAACAGGATCTTTGTACATAAGAACAAAGGAGGCACCTGTAATTGGCCATGCAGCATCGCCTTTCTGCTCAACTAACGAGATACCCATACCCGGTACGCTAAACCAATCAGCGTCGGCCGCAGCTGCTGCAAAAGTGGCTTCACTCGGATCTACGAACTTACCATTTTTGTTTTGTAACTGCATGTGAGGAATTTTATTACGCTTGGCATAGGCAAACTCTACGTAGCCAATCGAACCTTTCACGCGCGACACGTTTGCAGCAACGCCCTCATTGCCTTTACCGCCTACGGAACTGTTCGCCGGCCACTTGACTGCTGCACCTTTGCCGACCTTGTCCGCCCAGGCTTTGCTAGCCTCGGTCAGGTAGTCTGTAAAAATAAAGGTCGTGCCAGAACCGTCAGCGCGATGCACAACGGTAATAGATTGATCCGGTAATTTTTTACCTGGGTTCAGAGCAGCCAACTTGGGGTCATTCCACTTGGAGATCGTACCCATGAAAACCTCGGCCAACGCCGCACCGGTGATTTTCAGTTCGCCAGGCTTGAAGCCCTCAACGTTGATGATCGGCACAACACCACCTAGGATGACGGGAAACTGCACCATGCCATCTTTATCGAGTTGAGCACCTGCTACAGGCGCATCCGAAGCACCGAAGGTTACGGTCTTGGCACGAATTTGGCGCAAGCCGCCCGAGGAACCGATCGACTGATAGTTCAAGCCAACGTTTTCAATCTTTTTATAGACCTCGGCCCACTTAGCAAAGATAGGATAAGGGAAAGTAGCGCCAGCGCCGGTGATGTCCGCGGCTTGGCTTGTCAGGGCTGCGCCGCTCAAGAGCACG
>JBILJY010000271.1:0-2512 GCA_044376975.1 Burkholderiaceae bacterium
TTCGAGAAGTAGTACATGTAAGTGTGGCTTTCTGAGTCGCAACGTGCGCCGGGGTAACGATTCCAGAACCACGTGCCTCCCACACCGCTCGCTGCGTCGAGTACCTTAGCTTTGAGGCCAAGTTTGTCACGTAGGCTGTGGAGTTGATACATGCCTGAAAACCCAGAGCCGATGATGATAGCGTCTAATTTTTCCATGGAGAGCTTGTCTTTTCTAAGAATTAATTAACGGAAGAAACACGTTTATATGAATGAAATAGTACCTCAAGCGGCGCCGCAATTATGCGGCCGCCTACGGTTGGCTCAGTGCCCTTCTGCTATCTGGATAATTGCTTCGACCTCGACGGTCATGCCATTTGGAAGTGAGCCCATGCCAACAGCGGAGCGTGCGTGTTTGCCGCGCTCGCCTAGGATCTCCACCAAGATGTCAGAGCAACCATTGATTACTTTGGGCTGGTCACCAAAGTCTGGCTCTGCGTTGACCATACCCAGCAGCTTAACGACAGCCTCGACGTGATCGAGTGAGCCTACGGCTGCACGAATTGTCGCAAGCAGCTGCAACCCAACGGAGCGTGCATCCGCATAGCCTCGCTCTACTGAGCAATCTCGTCCGAGGCGCCCAACGCTAATTTTTCCGTTGGCATCACGTGGTCCTTGACCAGAAAGATAGAGGAGTTGGCCAACCCTGCGCCACGGCAGAAAGTTTGCAATCGGGGCGGGAGGCGTCGGTAGTTTAATGCCGAGCGCAACTAAGCGTTGTTCAGGTGTCATGATGGATGGTCTCTTGAAGCGGTTTGTCTTTATTTTTTTATTCACTTTAACATCCCAGAGTATGCTTTGTTGCAAATGCTCACAGAACACAGATCAAAAAAGGAGTTTGAGGAATGTCAAAAGAACTGGGAAAAGGGACGGTACTTTGTGACGTCGATGCCCGCGGAGTCGTTACGGTCACACTTAATCGGCCGAAAGTGAATAACGCCTATAACGAAGATCTCATCAGTGGCTTGCATGAGGCCCTGGATCTTCTTGGCCCCAAGCCAGACGCGCGCGCCGTCGTGATTCGAGGAAATGGACGTCATTTTCAGGCGGGTGCGGACCTTGAGTGGATCTCTGGCGTTGGCGTGAAGTCCCCCGCAGAGAATGAACGGGTCTCGCGCTTAACCGCTGAAGCGGTGCGACGTTTAGACATTGTGCCCGTCCCGACGGTGGCTCTTATACAGGGCGGCTGCTTTGGTGGGGGGACTGGTATCGCCTCTGTTTGTGACATCGTTGTTGCTGCGGACAATGCAATTTTTGCTATTACTGAAGCCCGTTGGGGTCTGATTGCTGGAATTATTTTGCCGCAGCTATGCCATGCGATGGGAGTACGTAACGTGCGTCGCTATGCGCTGACCTGTGAACGCTTCGGGCCTGAGGTCGCTTTACGTATGGGCTTTGTGCACGAAGTGTGTGCCCTTGAGGATTTAGAGGCGACGGGTGCGCGCATTGTGGATGGCCTACTGATGAACGCACCAGGTGCGGTGTCAGCCACAAAGATGCGAACCCTTCAGGTCTCAGGTTCGTTGCTTGACGACACGCTATTCGACGACTTAATTCGCGAGCACTCAGCGCTTCGCCAACTGCCAGAATCTGCCGAAGGCACCGCTTCTTTTATTGAGAAGCGCGCGCCAAAATGGTATCTCTCAAAGTGAGCGGTAAACCGCAGACTCATAGTCGGTAAACAACTGAAGTGCGTGCGTATCAACGAAAGGCAGGATTTGCATCATGATCACACCCGCGATGCCTTTTGTTGGATCGATCCAAAAGTAGGCATTCGGCAGCCCCGCCCAAGCGAGGCTGCCGGCAGAACGACCCGTTGGTGCTTGTTGCTCGTTAATCATAAAGGTCAGTCCCCAGGTTTTTTCTTGGCCTGGGAAAAATTCTGCATCCAGCGACATGGCCTTGTTATAAGTGTGCAGCATGGATACGCGTAGCGGTCCCATGGCATTTTTAGACATGAGCGCAACGGTCTCAGGTTTAAGTAATTGATGACCGTTACCTTTGCCCTGATTTAGAATCATGCGAGTAAAGCGCAGATAGTCGTCCGCGGTGGAGTACATGCCGCCGCCACCGGGATCAATTTCCGGTTCTTGTGGAACTTCGAAAGGCAATACCGTTAGTGCGTCACTTGTCGCCTCACGTTGATGCACCTTAGCTAACCGTGCGCGCATATCTGGTGTGATCTTAAAGCCCGTGCTAGCCATGCCTAGAGGTTCGGTAACGTGTTGCTTTAAGTATTCGCCCAAGCGAAGGCCTGTTGCGGTCGAGACCATCAAGCCTACCCAGTCGATATTGATCCCATACTCCCAGCGCTCGCCCGGATCAAAAGACAGCGGGATATCGATGGCGTTACGTTGCCCTGAGCCTGCCCGAGGTAGCTGATGCAGTTTGAGATAGCGCGCCGAGCTCTCATTCCAGATGTCAGAAGTGAAACCAGCGGTGTGCGTCAGCAGGTGACGCAGGGTAATTTGCCG
>JBILJY010000272.1:0-2507 GCA_044376975.1 Burkholderiaceae bacterium
CCATGGCGGTAGGTTTAATCATTCACGCCGACCAAGCGGAGTCCATTCTACAAAAAGGACAGGCAGATTTAGTTGCCATTGGCCGTGAGCTCTTACACAACCCGAACTGGGTGCTGGATGCAGCCGATAAGCTCGATGAAGAAAATATCTTCTCGAACATCGCACCGAATTATGGCTACTGGCTCGAGAAGAGATCGAGCACAGGCTTTAAAGGTAAGACATCAACGCGTTTGAACGGTATTGACGCTTAAATGCATAAAGAGGCTGAGAGCTACTGTTGGGTGATATTGGCTGCTTTGATTAGTGCGCTCCATTTTTTTATCTCAGTATCTAAAAACACCTCTAGTTCTTTAGAACTGCCACCGCCGGGCAACAGCCCATGCGCTTCGATTTTTTCTCGGACATCGGGCATTTTTAGAATTTTCACGACTTCGGTGTTGAGTCGTTCGACAATTGCAGCGGGTGTCTTGGCCGGAGCGAATAGTCCAAACCAGCCCACCACTTCATAACCGGGAAGACCTGCTTCGGCTACGGTGGGCACATCGCTCAGACTTGGGACGCGTTTTGAGCTAGTGACCGCCAGGGAGCGAATTTTTCCTGCTTTGACTTGTGGCAAGGCTGCAGGGACAGTCGAAAAATATAGTTGCACACTTCCTGCAATTAAATCTGTCACAGCTGGACCGCCGCCCTTATACGGTACGTTAACAATATCCAACCCTGACGTAAATTTGAAAAGCTCTGCGGCAAGATGCGAGGTGGTCCCCACGCCAGAGGTTGCATAGTTCAATGCACCGGGTTTGTCTTTGGCAAGCTTGATTAAGTCTGCGAGCGATTGAACCGGGAGCTGCGCATTGATGACTAGCAGTAGAGGTGCTGACGCGACGAGCGTGATCGGGACAAAATCTTTCTGTGTATCAAAGGGCAGTTTACGATACAGGCCAGGGTTGACGGGAAAGGAGGTAATAGGCATGACCAAGGTGTAGCCGTCTGGCTCGGATTTCGCGGCAATATCTACCCCAACATTACCGCCTCCCCCGGGTTTGTTCTCAATAATGACTGGGGTCGATAGCGCTTCGCCAAGCTTTTGCCCTACGACGCGCGCGACAAAGTCTGTGCCACCTCCGGCAGCGACAGGTACGATTATTTTTATAGGCTTCTGTGGGTAGGCATTTTGTGCGTGCGCGGAGGCCCCCGATACAAGTCCTACGGTGGTCAGTATCGCTAAGGCAAGGCACCTTTGGTGAAGGCTGGGCATGGTGTGTCTCCGTTGGTAGCATCGCCTGCAGGAATAAGGACGGCGGGCTTAGTCTGCTAAGGATTTATTTTGATTTGATTTTTCTCAATTTATCACAAAGCAGTGGCGCTCAATACGCTAACAGACGGTTTTCTGGCGTAAGCAACTACCAATTTTGGCTTATGATTATCCAAGTTAGTATTCAAAAAATCTAGAATATTTGGGACATAGCATGCAGATCAAACGACTATCCGGTGCAGTGGGCGCTGAGATTCTTGGTGTGAATCTTGTAGGAAAGATTTCAGACGCCTTAATCGCAGATATCCGTAAGGTGTGGTTGGAACATGGCGTTGTGTTCTTTCGCGACCAGAACATGTCGATGGACCAGTTCCAACACTTTGCGCAGCGCTTTGGCGAAATCGTTGAATATCCCTTTGTCAAAGGCCTTCCTGACCACCCTTTTATTATTCCGGTATTGAAACTACCCCACGAAAAACATAACTTTGGTGGCATTTGGCACACAGATACAACTTATCTACAGACGCCTCCTATGGCTACGATGTTAATCGCAGAGGAGCTCCCACCTTACGGGGGTGATACCTTGTTCTCGAGCAACTATGCCGCCTATGAGGCCCTGTCACCTGACTTGCAACGTGTGCTTCAGGGCTTGCGCGGTGTGAACTCATCCGCTAAAGCAACCGTGACTAAAACACGTGAGGATCGTGTCGGCGATTCTGCTAAAGAAGAGAATGTGCGCAAGGAGCTTGTTTCAGAACATCCCGTTGTGCGCACACATCCCGAGACAGGCCGAAAGGCGCTCTATGTTAACCCTGGGCATACGATGCGCTTTGCAGGCTGGACTGAGGAAGAAAGCGCGCCCTTGCTCGACTTTCTGTTTGAGCATCAAGTCAAGCCAGAATTCACCTGCCGCTTTTCTTGGGCACCGAAGTCGATCGCTCTTTGGGATAACCGTTGCGTGATGCACAACCCCGTGAACGACTACCACGGGCACAAGCGTTTGCTCTATCGCATCACCTTGAAAGGCGATACGCCGGCCTAGAGCAACCAAGAGTGTATCAGGTGTATGCCGGATGGCCCCACAAGCCTAATCCGGCATTTTTTATTTGGTTGTCAGAGTTTTCTTCAGCGCCACGCCAGTCTGCTTGTTCACAAACTCGGTCGTCGCAACTTTAGCTAGATCGACTTCATTGGCCTTGTATAGCCCGGCCTTAACCATCTGCTGATAAAAATCCTGAATACGCGCGGATGACAT
>JBILJY010000273.1:0-2504 GCA_044376975.1 Burkholderiaceae bacterium
ATGGCATCCTTCATCTTGGCGATGTGCTGACTGAAGGTGAAGCACTGCATTTCACGGGCCTGCCTTTCTTTGCACCTGAACTCTTTCAAGCTGTGGAAACGAAAGATCCGTTGCGAACAAAGCAACTACGTACCGGCCTCTTGCAATTAGGCGAGGAAGGCGCAATTCAGGTATTTCGTCCCATGGCGGCTGGTGGCGCACTGCTCCTTGGCGCAGTGGGCCAACTACAGTTTGAAGTGGTCGCCCATCGCCTACAGGCCGAATATGGAGCGGAGGCCAGGCTAATGCCTTCTCGCTACAACATGGCGCGCTGGATCACGGCGCAAGACCCTAAAGAATTGCGTAAATTCATAGATGCTAACGCTGGCCATATCGCCTATGATGTTGTCGAAGCACCGGCCTTTCTTGTTTCCTCTATCGCACAATTGCGGGTTGCCGAAGAGCGCTATCCGGCGATTCGTTTTCATGCAATGCGTGAGCACGGCGGCCAAGTGTTCGCAGACAAGGTTTAACGGTTCAGCCTCCAAAGATCACTTATGTCCTGGCGCATCCTTTTCTTGCTTTTGCTTGTTGCTGGCATTGCTGCCTGGCAGGGCGGAATACAGCTAGGGACTTGGCTAGTCGGACAAGCCCCTCTTTCCGTCACGTCGGCGCCCACCTCCGATGCTGCTGCGGTGCTCGACGCCGACGGCAAACCCCGTGCGCCACAGCCACCTCAACCACGGATTGACGGTACGCTGGGCGTGCCACGCGAAATGGCTCCCATCGAGTGGACCATTGAAGCCGTAATTGCCTCGTACGAAGATGCCAACTCCAGTGGCAAGAACTCCGACGAAGATGGCGATGACGACGACGATGAAAAAAGTTCAGAGCGTCGCGATTATGAAGCGAGTGCTGCTGGACGTGGTTTACCGACAGGACCAAGAGATGTGGCAACAATAGACCTGGGCTTACCTGGTGTTGGTCCCAACGCTAAACCGCAACCTGCTTCACCAACGAATACGGGCACTATTGCTGCGCCGCTTGGCGGCGCTTGGCAACAAGCACTTAAAAAAGATTTGGAACAGTGCGCGAAACAAGGCTTTTTTCAACGCCCAAGCTGCATCCAAAACGCGCGTAACAAACACTGTGTGCCCAACAATGCTTGGGGCAAAGTAGCAGACTGCCCCGCGCCGAGCTCTGATTCACTAATCGGCGGTTAAGCACAATCTCTGCCTTAGTCAGCGTATCAGCCCGCACCCGCTTGCGATTTACGCAGAGGTGCCGTTGGAATGCGTAACAATTCGCGATACTTGGCAACGGTGCGTCGCGCAATCGTAATACCATCTTGATCCAGTAGTTTTGCAAGCTGACTGTCCGACAAAGGCCGGCTGCGATCCTCCTGGTTAATCAACACCTGTATGCGTGTTTGTACCGCAGTCGATGAGGTCGCCTCTGCGCCTTCTGTTGCAAGTCCTGTGCTGAAGAAACGTTTTAATTCCACTGTCCCAAAAGGTGTCACCATAAACTTTTGCGTCGTTGCACGCGAGATGGTCGACTCATGCATCCCTAACTCGCCCGCCACATCTTTAAGCGTAAGGGGTCTTACGGCAGCCCAGCCCTTCAAAAAGAAACCCTGCTGGTGATGAACAATCACCTCTGATACGCGCAGAATAGTTTCAAAGCGTTGCGCCACATTTCGTATCATCCAGCGCGCCTCTTGCAGCTGCCCGTGCAGTGCGCTATTTGCTCCGCCGCGCGGGCTTCCTAGTGCTTGCGCATAGAGAGCATTCACGCGCAACTTCGGCATGATGGACTCATTTAACGATGCCACCCAACCCTTTCTGGTCTTACGCACAATCACGTCTGGCACTGCAAAATCGGCTGCCGGCTTATTCCATGCACTTCCCGGCCTGGGGTTCAACCTTAGGATCACAGCATGAACGCTGCGCAGCTCTTCGAGCTCACAGGCAAGCAGCTCTCTTAGCTTAGCCATGTTCCCTGTTGCAAGCACAGCGAGATGCCGCTGACACAGGGCGCGAGTAAGCTCTCGTATCCGCGCCTCTGACAATTCTGGAAACCTATCTGGCTCAGCAAATTGCACTTGTAGCGTCAAACACTCTGCGAGGTCTCGCGCACCAACACCAGGCGGATCAAACGATTGCAACATTCGCAACGGCGCGTTGAAGTCCTCGGCCTCAAGCCCTAGCTCAGGCTTCATCCAGCTCACGATTTCATCAAGCGGAGAGGCAAGAAATCCATCTTCGTTGAGCTCCTCGATTAATAGCTCAACTAAGGCTGCGTCCCTCGCGCCGAGCCGTGTGGTCCCCAACTGGCTTAAAAGATGTTCGCGCAAATTACTTTCACGCGCAGGCTCAGGCCGCTCCGGAAAGTCATCATCCCGCGAACCGCGGGGCTCGGACGAAAACTCGATACGGTCTCGCTCCGAGCTGCGACTATCGTCATATCTCTCGTCTGATGCAAAATCAGCCTCGGCTTGCGCCTGCTCCTTGGCGTCCCCCTCA
>JBILJY010000109.1:0-8967 GCA_044376975.1 Burkholderiaceae bacterium
TGTTTCGGGCCCGTCGATCGCGCAAATTTCTACACTACAGCGTCTCCAGTACGTCGCACTTTTTTGTGTCAGCCAGTCAGGGTAGGGGCTCACCAACCCGATCCGTTTTGCGTTCAAACACTTGAAGGCTCTGCGAATGGACTGTGCAGCGGATACCACTGGGTATCCATAACGGTTGCTTAGCGCAGTGAAGTGTGCATCCTCTTGCTCGGGCGTGAAGTGATAGGTTGAGCCCGTAATCAGGAAACCCAGTCCGCTGAGTGGCGCATTCGAGAATGTTGATACAAACCCGTCGATACCCGTCAAGAAATCCTCGAGCCGCTCCTTCATTTCTGGTTGCGGGCTTGTCAGACGCCCAGTCAGTAGGGCAATATCCGTATCAAGCAGTGCCTGCACCTCTGGTTCGGCCGTTGTGTTGGCTTGAGGTACGAGTAACCCTAAGGTTCCTCGGGCGCCGTATTCGACTTCATCGGTTAAGGTAGGCATTTAGGAGACTCTCGAAATGAAAAAAATATTAATCTGTACGGTCGCTGCGCTCGGCACGCTACTGGCTGCAACAACCACGGCCCAAACCTGGCCGTCCAAACCCATTCGTCTGATCAATCCGTACGCACCAGGTGGCTTTGGGGATACGGTGGCCCGGCCGATGTTTGATCAGTTGGCCCAGTCACTTGGGCAACCCATCATAGTTGAAAGCCAGGCGGGCGCCAACGGCACACTTGCGTCGAACGTCGTGGCGAAGGTTGCTCCGGATGGCTACACCATGTTGATAGCAAACCTTGGGCCGATCGCGATTAATCCGGTGTTGTATCCCGCGACGACAGCCGATCCCCTAAAAGTCTTTGTTCCGATCACGCAATTGGTGTCGGGACCGCTTGTGATCCTCGCGCATCCTGATTTTCCGGCTAAGACCTTGCAGGAGTTAATGGACTACGCGCGCGCCAATCCCGGTAAAGTGAGCTATGGCTCGGTCGGCCCGGGAAGTACGACGCACCTAGCGGGCGAACTACTCGCGCTGAAGGGGAAGTTAGATTTATTGCACGTTCCGTTTAAGGGGGCAGCACCCGTCATTACCAATTTATTAGGTAAGCAAGTCGACATTGGTATTGTGAATATCTCTCTGGCCAAGCCGCATATTGATGCAGGACGACTACGACCGATTGCGGTGACAACGCTCAAACGCTCTAGCATTTTTCCTGCAGTGCCCACGGTTGCTGAGGCGTTGCCAGGGTTTGAGGTGAATCCCTGGTGGGGGCTGATGGCCCCGGTTGGAACACCCAGTCAGGTGATTGCACGCGTCGAGCAAGAGATGATTCGTATTCTAAAAATTCCCGCGATCGCAGCAAAGTTACGCGAGAGTGGCTTGGAGCCTGAGGGAACCACGGCGTCAGCGTACGGCAAAGTGATTGCGGCGGACATCGATCAGTGGCGAGAGGTTGTGAAAGCGAACAAGATTTCCTTGCAATGATCCGCTAGCACTATTTTTTAAACCATGTTCCCATGGCTACTGCGTAAAGGATGATCGCGCCGTAAAGAAACATGGCGATCGCAGAGACGGCATAGAACCAGGTGAGTGACCCACCCAAGTGGAGCACCCACCAGCCGCCGAGTACTGCGATCGCGATACGGACTCCGCCTGCTGCCAAGGGCCAAACCAGTTTGCGTGCACCCTGCGATGCAAAATAAAGCGTGAAGCCTAGACCAAAGAATCCGAAGACGGGGCCGACGATTTGAAGATAGATCACGCCTGTTTCGACCATCGCCGGTTCGGTACCAAAGAGCGTCATCCAGGCGTAGGGCCAAAATGCAGCACTCAGGCCAATGATTTCTGCCACGACAAAGGCCATGGCACCACCGGTTAGAGCGATGCGCCGTGCGCGCTCTGGTTGACCTGCACCGAGATTCGAGGCCACCATTGCAACAAGTGGTGCACCGATGCCGAAGGCAACGGGAAAAATTAGGTATTCAAGTCTTGCCGCTGTACCGTAGCCCGCCAAGGCGATTGTTCCAGCATAAGCACCAATCAGTGCGGTCGTTGAAGCAATCAAACCATTGGTGAGCAGAGGGTTGATCATTGCGAAGCCACCCACACCAAGGATGTTACGCATTGGCGCCCAAGTTAGGCAGCCGAGCTCGAGTCGAGCGAGGCTTCGGCCGCTTACGCAATACCAGAGAAGAATCGCGCAACCAACACCGAAATAAATCATCAGTGCCCAGCCCGCGCCTGCAATGCCTAGTGCTGGCACGGGACCCCAGCCAAAGATGAGGCCAGCCGAAACAGGCACCAGCGCAATGGCACCACCACAGATGACAGCACCTGGGATCATCATGTTGCCCGTGCCCCGAATTGCACTGGCTAAGGCGTTCATGATCCACATCAACGTTAAGGCGCAGTAGGCAATGCCTGAATACGTCATTGCTGCATCTAAGGCAGCGCCACTCGCCCCCATTAACGTGAACACGGGTTCGCGAAAGATCCACAGTGTGGTTGAACAGAGCACACCGAGTCCAGCGGTTAGTACAACGGCATGAAGCACCAGGCGATTGGCAAGTGCCTGATCGCCTGCGCCAAGTGCGCGCGCCACTGCGGCAGAGATCCCGCCACCCATGGCGCCTTGTGACATGCTTTGCATCAGCATAAGGATGGGCATGACTAGCGCCGCACCCGCTAAGGCGTCAACACCTAGGTGTGAGATGAACCAGGTCTCCAGTAAGACGGTACTGGATTGGGCCACCATCATCAACAGGTTCGGCCAGGCAAGCCCAAGCAGCGTCAAAAAGATTGGCCCGCTTAGCATTGCCTGCAAGCGGGCATCACGCTTACTCATTTGCCGGATTGCACACGGCGCTGTCGCTGCATCAGGCTGCACCAATCTGCGTTAGCGAGGCCCATGGCAGCTACGTCCGACAGAAGTTGTGCAACCAGTCCCGTGACAGGGAGCGACACATCCGCGCGGCGCGCTTCGTCCATCACTAAACCTAAATCTTTACGCATGAGTGTGGTTGAGAAACCGAAATCAAACTTTCCCTCAATCATGGTCTCAGCGCGGTTTTCCATCATCCACGAGGTCGACGAGCCTTTGAGCATGACGTCCAGGACCTTGCGTGGATCTAGGCCGTTGTGCTCGGCAAAAGCAAGACCTTCTGCCAGTGCTTGGCCAATGCCGGCAACACATATTTGGTTAGACATTTTTGTGAGCTGACCCGCTCCTGGCTCGCCAATCAAGGAGCAGCGCTGAGCGTAGGCCGCCATGACGGGTTCGACGACCTTCCAGGCAACAGGGTCTGCGCCGGCCATGATGGCCAAGGTGCCTTTCTCTGCTCCGACCGTGCCGCCCGAGACGGGTGCATCGATAAAGTGACGTCCTGCCGAGGCGGCGATTTGGGCTAAGCGTCTGGCGATTTCAGCTGAGGTGGTTGAGTGGTCAACCCAGATGGCGCCGGGTGCCAGGGTGGGTTGGGCGAGTTCCCAGACGGCGGAGAGCGCCGCATCGGCGGGTAAGGAGGTCATCACGAGCTCTGCACGTGTGACCGCTTCGGCAATCGATGCGGCTGCGTGGCCGCCAAAGGCCTTCACCCAGTCTGCGGGCAAGGTGGGTGAGGTGTCGTAGACAGATAAGGTGTGACCGGCACGCTGCAGATGTCCTGCCATATGCCAACCCATTCGTCCTAGGCCAATAAATGCGATTTTCATAGCAGTCTCTCAAAGCGATCAGGTAAACCAAGATGATAGTAGGGTTAGTTGGGTCAGCAAGCGAGAAAGTATAGGAAACAGACTTTTTTGAACCGATTGCGCTTATATTTCTTTTGGTTATAAGAAGATGATAAAAATATCCTTTTGCGTAGGTTGTTTTGTGGGCACAATCCACACACTGTTTTCTAACTTCCCTTACGTAGCAGCCAAAAAATGAAAAAATTTGCATTAGCTGTCGTGGCATTGTTTGCCTCTTTTTCTGTCTGGGCAGCAGAGCCTTTGCTCAATCCTCAAGCGGTAAAAGCCGCACAAGCGGACGCGAAGACCCGAGTCGTGGATATTCGCGATCCGAAGTCCTACGCTGCGAATCACATCCCTGGTGCTTTAAATGCACCGTACGGGTCATGGAGAGGTCCTGAATCCAATCCAGGCGAGCTACCGAGTCTGGAAAAACTTGCCGCGAATGTGCAGCGTTTGGGTATCACGCCAGACACGCACGTGATCGTGGTCTCTAGCGGCGCAAACGATACGGATTTCGGTGCGGCTGCTCGGGTGTATTGGACACTCAAGGTGTTGGGTGTCAAAAATCTATCGGTCTTGAATGGCGGACTCAAAGCATGGCAGGCAGCGGGATTATCGTTAGATAACCAATCCGTGAGCGTACAGCCCAGCGCGTTCTCCCCAAAGATCGATCAAAGCATGATTGCAACGCGCGAGGACGTGATCAACAGCACCAAAACTGGTAAGACTTTGCTGGTTGATGCGCGTCCAGCGGCTTTCTATGATGGTTCAACACGTCACCAAGTCGCAAAGACACCCGGCACACTTAAGGGGGCGGTAAACGTTGAGCATTCCACCTGGTTCGAGCCAAAGAGCTCATTGGTGGTGTCGGCGAGTGAAGCCAAGAAACTTGCGGCAGCAACTCCTTTGAAAGACGATACCGAGACGATCTCGTTCTGTAACACCGGGCACTGGGCGGCGACAAACTGGTTTGTCATGTCAGAACTCGTTGGGCAAAAGAACGTCAAGTTGTACGCCGGTTCAATGGTAGATTGGACTCGTGCCGATAGCCCGCTGCCGATGGATAACGTACCGAATCGTGTTAAACAGTTATTGATTGATTTTCAGCTCTACACCTCGAAGTAATTTTGTATGAAACGTCTGCCACTGAGTTTTGCACTTCTCGCTTTTTTTGTTTATTTGGCACTAAGTGTCTCAATTCGGCAGGCGGTTTTGTTCTTGGTTGGGATTGGAATGGGAGCCGCACTGGCGGGCGCCCGTTTTGGTTTTACGACCGGATGGAGACAGCTCCTTGAGCAGCGTGATCCACGCGGAGTCACGGGCCAACTCGTGTTGTTGGCGCTTGCCTCGGTTTTATGTTTGCCTCTTCTTTCCCAGTACTCTGAGCTCACCGCAGCCTTGGGGCCGCCCAGCGTCAGTTTATTAATTGGTGCTTTTGTGTTTGGCTTGACCATGCAAATTGCGGATGGCTGTGGCTCGGGCACCTTGTACAAGGCGGGCCTCGGGATTCCCCTCAATATGGGCATTCTTCCTTTGTTTGCTTTCGGAAGCTTTTTAGGTTCGGTGCATGTGGGTGACTGGTTAACGCTTGGGCAAATCGAACCGATTGGTCTGGTGACCGTGTTTGGTGGCACACAGGCTTTGCTTATCACGCTCGCGGGATTACTTGCTGCAGGCTTGCTGGTGCGCGCCTGGGTCGGGCCTGGGCGCACCTGGTGGGATCGCAAGTGGTTAGTGGGGGCGGTGGCCTTAGCCGTCTTGGCTACACTTAACCTTGTGATTGCAGGTCAGCCCTGGGGCGTTGTCTATGGGTTTGGTTTGTGGGCCGCAAAGCTTGTGAATGCTGCGGGTCTGTTTGATCCGACTGCCAATGCCTTTTGGAGCCAAGCCGGTAACGCTCAGCGTTTGACTGAGTCTGTGCTGATGGACATCACCTCCATTACAAATATTGGTATCTTGGGTGGCGCCCTGTGGATCTCTGCGAAGGCAACGACGGCAGCGCAGCCCTTGACGACTCAACAGTGGGCTGTTGGATTGCTGGCAGGATTTTTAATGGGCTATAGCTCCAGGCTGGCGTTCGGCTGCAATATCGGGGCGATGCTCAGTGGTATCTCTACGGGCAGTGTGCACGGATGGATTTGGGTGCCACTCGCTTTGATGGGCACAATGATCGGCATAAGAGTTCGCCGTCACTATCAGTTCTAAGTTTAGGTGGCTAAGATGACGAAAATATCCAACACAAAACTGAGCGTGGTCTTTTGGAGCGTCTTGGTGCTGTTTCTTGTCTGGGATACGGTCGTGTCTGCACCGATTGACTTACGCAATGAACCGCCGCTGATTGCGGCGGGTTCAGGCAAGGCGTCCGTTGGCGGTCATTGCGCCATTGCGAAATGACCGTTCAGGATGATTACTGCGCTTTAAAGCCGCTCGCCTCAATAATGCGTGCCCAATTCTTCGTGTAAGCACTCTCACGTTGAGAGAGCGCTTGGCTTGACATGTATTCCACAGTCAGTCCCATTGCTACCAGACGTTGTCTTACCTGAGGCATCTCCAGCACCTTTGCAAGTGCGTTGCCCAAGCGCTCAATGGTGGCGGGCGGTGTTCCCTTGGGTGCAAAAATACCGTAGTAAGGTAGGTCTTCAAATCCTTTAATGCCAAGCTCCGCAAACGTGGGTGTGTCCGGGATCACGGCCTGACGTTTAGCACCCATCACAGCCACCATGCGTACTTTGCCAGCTTTTTGAAACTCGATGAAGTCTGGCACGGAAGCAACCCCTGCCGGAATTTGATTCCCCAGCATATCCGCCAACATGGGGGCGCTGCCGCGATAGGGTACCGAGACCAGATCGACCTTGTATTGTGCGGCTAATACTTTGACAAGAAACTCTGGAACAGAATTCGGTGCGGGTATGCCGATAGAGGCCTTGCCCTGTCGCTGCTCACGGACCGCTTTGATAAATTGTTCGAGTGAGGTGTCAGGTACCGCGCCGGATAGTGCGATACCGTTTGCAAAGGTCGCGAAGCCCGCGACGGGTACAAAGTCCGTGTCTGGCTTAAACCCGGGTGCCTTGGTCACTAGGGGCAGGATTGAGATGGTGTGATCATGCGATAAAAATAATACCGTGCCGTCAGCGGGAGCCGCCTTGAGCGCCTGCGCGGCAATTTGACCGCCGGCTCCTGCGCGATTATCTACAACGACTGGGGTACCAAGCACTTGGCTCAGCTGCTCACCGAGTACACGGGCAATAACGTCCGTACCACCACCCGGGGGGAAGCCTACCATCAGTTTAATGGAGTTACTCTGGGCAAAACTCGTTGCGCTGGTGAGCAAAAGCGCACAGCTGACCGCATTGAATATTTTGCGTTTTAGTGGGCTTGTAAGCAGAGTAGACATGTGTGCTCCCGAGGTCGGTGGATTGTTAGAGAAAACGAGTCTTGGTCTGCACGGTTACCGGGCAGACCACTGGCTGTGGACATTCATTATTGGGGTTTAACGCCAGCGTTGCGAAGCATTTCACCCCAGTGCTTGAGTTGAAAGTCGACGTATTTTGCGAACTCTTCAGGTGTCTTGGTCGGATCCAGTTCAAAGCCTGTTGCAGCAATCCTTGCTTGGAAATCCTTGTCTGCAAAGACGGCCTGCATCTCTGTGTTGATTTTGTCGACGATGGGGCGTGGCAGATTAGCTGGGCCAAAAATGCCATTCCAAGAGACTAAGTCAAAGCCCTTGACGACACTCGCAATCGCAGGCGTACCGGGAAAGCTTTGTGAGCCTTTGGCGGTTGTCACCGCAAGTAAACGCACGCGATCTGACTTGAGAGATGCCATGCCTGAGCCTAGGTCGACGACATAGACCTGCACCTCCCCAGAGATGAGGTCTGTCATGGCTTGCGGGCTTGCTTTGTAGGGGACACCCACGATATCTAGGCCAGCGATTTTTTTGATTGTTTCCATTGCCACCAGCGATGTGCTGTTCGGTGTCGCGTAAGCCAACTTTCCTGGTGTCTTCTTTGCGTAGTCAATGAATTCCTGCAAGGTTTTAGCAGGTATTTTTGGATTGATCGCGAGTGCAAAAGGGAGTTCGCCCACACGTACGATTGGCGTGAAATCCTTGATTGGATCGTAGTTCAGCGTTTTAAACATCCATGGGTTGGCAGAATGCGACGTGTTTGTGGTCATGAACAAGGTGTAGCCGTCTGGCGCTGCCTTGGCGACAAACTGGGCGGCAATTTGCGCGCTCGCGCCGGCTTTGTTGTCTACGACAACAGGTTGCTTTAAGCGCTCAGAAAGCTTTTGTGCCACCGTGCGGGCTACAAAGTCTGTGCCGCTACCAGCAGCAAAAGGGATCACAAGGGTGATGGGCTTGTTCGGATACGTCTGTGCCATGGCACTGCTTGAGCAAACCACTGCTGCGATTCCGATCCATTTTGTTATGAAATGCATGTATGTCTCCGTGTTTTAGCGTCTGTGCGTAAATGTTAACGCACTCTAAGCGCAGTCAGGCTTAAAATGACGATATGAATTCACACAAATTTCTGACTGTCGCATTTTATAAATTTGTCGAGTTGCCGGACGTTGAATCCCGCAAAGAGCCGCTATTGGCCTTCTGTGAGCAGCAGGGTGTCAAGGGGCTCATTTTGCTTGCGCGAGAGGGTATTAACAGCACGATTGCCGGTCCTGAGGACGCTATTCGAGCTGTACTCGCATATTTGCGTGCAGACCCAAAGTTTGCAGACTTGCAACCCAAGCAGTCTTGGTCAGAGTTGGCTCCATTCCGACGCATGCGCGTTCGCCTAAAGAAAGAAATTGTGACCTCCGGCGTACCTGAGGTCAGTCCAATTACCATGGCTGGGACCTATGTGAAGCCAGAGGATTGGAATGCGTTGATCAGTGACCCGGAGGTCGTGTTAATTGATACGCGCAACGATTATGAGGTTGAGCTTGGTACCTTCGAACGAGCAATCGACCCAAAACTACAGACGTTTTCCCAGTTGCCGACTTGGGTTGATGAGGCAAATGCATTGAAAGCCGTTGATGGCAAGCGCCCAAAAGTTGCGATGTTTTGTACCGGCGGCATACGGTGTGAAAAGTCGACCGCGATGATGCGCGCTAAAGGTTATGACGAGGTCTACCATCTTGAAGGCGGGATATTGAAGTATCTCGAAACCATCTCGCCTGAGAACAGTCTCTGGCGGGGTGAGTGTTTTGTGTTTGATGAGCGGGTGGCGGTGACGCATGGCCTTGAGCGCGGAGAA
>JBILJY010000110.1:0-8859 GCA_044376975.1 Burkholderiaceae bacterium
GGCTGTTACGGCAGTGTCACGCCAATTGGTGCGCTGGATTCCATCCGTGAAGCCGCTAAGGCAATGCCTGACGGTCCAGTCACTTTACCCAAAGCCTGGATCGAAATGATTCATCGCTATGTTGGAGCATTGCTTGGTTTTCTGATTATTTTGATCGTCGTGCTCGGATGGCGACATCGCACTGTGCTTGGGTATTCGCCTAAGCTCGCGATTGCGACCTTGGTTGCGGTTTGCATACAGGGTGCGTTTGGTGCGTGGACAGTGACGCTTCAGCTGATGCCGGCGGTTGTTACCGCACACTTGTTTGGGGGCATGACGTTACTAGGTATGATCACCTGGCTAGCCGCGCGCGAACGCGGTTACGTTAATCCGGCGTTAGCGACGCTAAAGGGTCGCAGTTGGGCGATTCTGGGCTTATTGCTATTGTCGGTACAGATCGTACTAGGTGGTTGGGTCAGTACAAATTATGCCGCCTTAGCCTGCATGGATTTTCCAACGTGCCATGGCAGTTGGCTCCCTGAGATGGACATGCGTAATGGTTTTTCGGTGGTCCGCGGGCTCGGTGAAATGCCAAGCGGTGAAATGATCTCGCAGACGGCCTTGACCGCAATTCATTGGGTGCATCGCATTTTTGCGTTCGTGGTGTTTGCCGTGCTCGGCATCTTGGCTTGGCGCTTGCTTGCCGATCCGGCGACGCGAGGTCCAGCGCGGCTGGTTTTAGTCCTTCTCGGAGCGCAACTCTTTACGGGCCTGACTACGATCTTCTTTCACTGGCCCCTTTTGATTGCCGTCCTCCACAATGGCGGCGCAGCTGGACTCGTACTTGCCACGGTAACGATTGTTTACCGGCTTTCTGTCCGATCCGGTCTGGGACAACCAGTACAATCACGGTAGTTCGTTTAAAACAAAGCCCATGTCCAGCACCACTGCCTCGTCCCCTAACCTCTTGCGCCAATATTTGGTGCTTACGAAGCCGCGCGTCACGCAACTGGCGGTATTTTGTGCCGTGATCGGCATGTTTTTGGCGACGCCGGTTTTACCTGACATGCAAAAAGTGATCGCTGGCACAATCGGGATCTGGTTGCTCGCCGCGGCCGCCTTCGCTGTGAACTGTCTGATCGAGCAGCGTATCGATGCGCGCATGTTGCGCACGGCTCGTCGTGCAACAGCCACCGGCACGATATCGCCCCTACAGGTGATTATTTTCTCTGGCGTGTTGGGTGGGCTTGGGATGTTCATTCTGTACCGTTGGGTGAATTCGCTCACGATGTGGCTAACCTTTGCGACGTTTGTGGGGTATGCGGTGATTTACACCATGATCCTGAAACCTCGCACACCACAAAATATTGTGATTGGCGGGTTGTCTGGTGCGATGCCGCCTGCGCTTGGCTGGGCCGCGGTGGCAGACTCAGTACCGGCAGAGGCGTGGCTACTGGTGCTCATCATCTTTATCTGGACTCCCCCACATTTTTGGGCGCTCGCCTTGTACCGTAGCCATGACTACGCCAATGCGGGCTTGCCTATGCTGCCAGTCACCCATGGCCAGAAGTTCACACGCTTGCATATTCTGCTCTACAGCGTCGCACTGGTCGCGACGACGCTGTTGCCTTATATCGTTGCGATGAGTGGTTGGCTGTACCTACTGTCCGCCCTGGTGCTCGGGGCCTTGTTTGTCTGGTACGCGTGGAAGTTATACCGAGTCTACAGTGACGAGCTTGCACGCAAGTTGTTTCGGTTTTCAATCCTTTATTTGTCGCTTTTATTCGCTGCTTTATTAGTCGATCACTGGTTGATCGTCGTGGGAAGTTGATTGAAGCAATTGCCCATTCGTTGTGATTCAGGCTCTAGTCGTCGTGCTCTACTTGCTGTGGGCTTGATCGGAATGATGACCGGATTGCTTGGGTGCAGCGATGCTGCCCCGGCAAAGCTAAAGGGCAGCGATATTTCTGGGACGAAAATAGGCCGTGGCTGGGCGCTTACGGGAATGGATGGAAAGCGCTACACCTCGGCCGACTTTGCTGGCAAGGTTCAGCTTGTGTTTTTTGGTTTTACGCAGTGCCCTGACATCTGTCCGTCGTCACTGGCCGAGCTCTCCGAGGTAATGCGCCAGCTAGGCGATCAGGCGAGTAAAGTCCAAGTGTTATTGATTACGGTGGACCCTGAGCGCGACACACCAGAAGTACTGCGTGCGTATGTTTCTGGGTTTAGCCCAAAGTTTTTGGGATTAACGGGCACGCCAGCTGAAATCAAACAGGTCGCAGCATCGTTTAAGGCGTATTACGCCAAAGCGCCTGCTGCCAAGGGCGGCTACACCATGGACCACAGCTCTTCGTTTTATTTGCTTGATCCAAAAGGTGAGGCGCGTGTGCTCGTTAGCAACACGGCTGGTGTGGCTGCGTTAGTTCACGATATTCAGCTGTTACTCAAATAGCTTGGCTGTCGCACGCAGAGCCACTTAGCTGCGCCAACGTGGCGAACGCTTTTCCAAAAAAGCATTAATCCCTTCGACGCTATCTTCGAGAAACATATTGTGGGTCATCGCTTTGCCCGCAACTGTGTATGCATCCGATCTAGTAAGCGCTGCTTGTTGATAGAAGGTTTTTTTCCCTAGCGCTAAAACTTCTGTGCTTTTGTCAGAAATAGCCTCGGTTAAACGTTGAATGTGAACCTCAAGTTCTTCGGGCGGGACGGCCGCATTAATGAGGCCCCACTCCGCAGCGGTTTGTGCAGAAATGGATTGCCCGGTCAATAGCATTTCGAGTGCGTGTTTTGTTTGAACCGCGCGTGAGACAGCGACAGCAGGTGTTGAGCAAAACAAACCGATATTGACGCCTGGCAAGGAAAAGCGCGTCTCTGTCGTGGCGATTGCCAAATCGCAGGTTGCGACCAATTGACAACCTGCTGCGGAGGCGGCTCCGTGAACTTGCGCAATGATGGGTTTTGGGCAGGCGAGCATGTCCTGCATCAAGGCACTGCATTGCCCAAAGAGTTCGCTGAGCCATGGCTCGTTTCGATTCGCATTCATTTCTTTAAGATCGTGCCCTGCACAAAAGCCCTTACCCGCTCCCTTTAAGACAACGACTTTGATGCATGCGTCGGAGCGGATCTCAAGAATGTGCGTACGTAGCGCAGAGATCATATCTAGGGACAGGGGGTTATATTGCGCGCCTCGATTTAGTGTCAGATGCGCCGCAGCACCAAAATCATCTCTTAAAACGTATGGTGTGGTGGTGGTATTCATAAACGCTCCGTTGCAAGGGCAGCTAACGTTGGGTAAGCCATTCTTTGAGAGCAGCTTGAGCCTTCTCTGACATATCGGAAACCGACATTTGCGCTCGCCTCTCGAAAATCATGAGGGCGTAGGGTGTCGCCAGACTAGAGGCCTGTGCGCACAGGCGTAGCTCTTCACCAAGCGAAGGACTGCGTTGGCGCCAAAAGTTGATGGCGGCTTCTAATTCGGGCAGAGTAATGGTGTCTTGCATACACGCATTGTCCCAGAATATTTCACCTAGTTTTGCGGCTAAGACCAATTTGGCCGACATTTTTTCTTTAATCCTGCGCCCTGTTGCTGAGGTGGCGTATACGAGTAATATCTAGGGGTTATCCCCTTTAAGGTTTGGGTATGTCATGACTGGATCCTCTTCCAACCCTTTTGTGTTGCCAGGACTGGGCCAAACTGGCGATATGGCCAATAACCCGCTTTTTACCAGCATGGAAATGATGCGCAAGGCGTTTGCCGGGTTGGCAGGCCCTGCCGGCATGGGTGCTGGTGTTGGTTTGGCACCTTCTATGAATCCCGAGGAGTTGGAGCGCAAAATTGCAGAGCTCAAGTCCGTAGAAAATTGGTTAAAGCTTAATTTGTCGATGCTGAGCAGCACGATTCAAGGTATGGAAGTGCAGCTTGCAACGATCGCGACCTTGAAGTCTTTTGTTGCGGCGGCCACACCGGCTGCGCAGGACTCGACAGCTGCCGCATCAACTGAGGTGCCTGCGGCGGCACAAGCTTGGTGGAACATGTTGACGCAACAGTTTAGTCAGGTCGCCGCGGCCACTGCTGCCAGTATGGGCAGCGCCAAAGAGACTGGCACTACAAATAAAAAAGCGGCGGCAGCGAAAAAAGCAACGAAGCGTCCCGCACGTAAAACATCGACTTAAACACTTATTACTACATCACACTATGCTTAATATCGTGATTCTTGCCGCAGGACAAGGCAAGCGCATGCAGTCTAATTTACCGAAAGTGTTGCACCCGATTGCGGGCCGTCCGATGTTGACGCATGTGCTGGAGAGTGCACGTGCCCTAGGGGCACATTGCATCGCTGTCGTGGTTGGACATGGCGCCGAACAGGTGAAGCTTGCGTATGCCACGCAGCCAGACCTACAGTTTGCCTTGCAGCAGCCGCAGTTAGGAACTGGGCATGCTGTATTGCAAGCAGTGCCCCTATTGCAAGAGGCCGATGCGGACGATGTCACCATTATCTTATATGGGGATGTTCCTCTTGTTCAGCCTGATACGCTGCGTGCCTTGATGTTGGCGCGTGCTAACGGAGTGGCGATTCTCACCGAGATTTTGTCGGATGCGACAGGCTATGGGCGTATCGTGCGCAACGCTAAAGGCAGTGTGACTGCGATTGTTGAGCATAAAGACGCGACGCCTGAGCAGCGTGCGATTCAGGAGGTCAACACAGGGATCATGGCTGTGCCGACACGGCAACTAAAGACCTGGCTCGCCAAGCTCACGAACAATAATGCGCAGGGTGAGTATTACCTAACTGATATTGTTGGGATGGCAGTTGCAGAAGGGGTCTCTGTCAATGTGGCACATCCGACCGCTAGTTTCGAAACGCTTGGCGTAAACAGTCGCTTGCAGCAAGCGGAACTCGAACGGCTTTGGCAGCACGAGCTTGCGCGTCGGCAGCTCGAGGCGGGCGTCACGATCGCCGACCCTTCTCGTTTTGATTTGCGTGGTACGTTGCAGTGCGGCCAAGATGTCTTCATTGATGTAGGTTGTGTATTTGAAGGCCGTGTTGTGCTTGCCGAGGGTGTGCGGATTGGCGCGCATTGTGTGTTGCGCAACGTCACGCTTGGTCGTGCAACGCAGGTTGAACCGTTTAGTCATCTTGATCAAGCGCAGGTCGGTGCCGAGGCGCATATTGGCCCCTATGCACGGCTGCGTCCCGGTGCCAAATTAGCGGATGGGACACATGTTGGTAATTTTGTTGAAATTAAAAACACCACGCTTGGTAAAGGTAGCAAGGCGAATCATCTGGCCTATGTAGGAGATGCTGACGTCGGGGAGCGGGTCAATATTGGTGCTGGCACCATTACTTGTAATTATGACGGTGTGAACAAACATCGAACGGTCATTGAAGATGATGCATTCATTGGTTCAGATACTCAGTTGGTTGCCCCAGTGCGGGTAGGCAAGGGTGCCACGCTTGGTGCTGGCACAACGCTCACCCGCGATGCGCCGGCTGGGCAGTTGACCGTATCCCGTGCGAAGCAAACGACGATTGAGGGCTGGAAGCGGCCGGTTAAAAAAGCCTAGGAATGACAGAAGCAAAAGCTCCTCGCGTGCCAGACGCGCATGAAGGTTTACCGACGGCGCGACGCAGAAAAGCAGCGCTAGCTCTTGCCGCAGGCTTAATGCTTGCCGTGCTCGATGCCACGATGACGAACGTAGCACTTCCTTCAATTGCGCAAGACCTTAATGCTTCTGATGCCGCGGTTGTTTGGGTCGTGAACGCCTACACCCTGACGGTCGCGATGACCTTGTTGCCCATGTCAGCGATTGGGGAGCGCATCGGGTTTAAGCGATTGTTTTATTACGGGTTGTGGACTTTCATCCTTGCCTCGGTGTGCAGCGCTCTGGCGCCAACCATGCCCGTGCTGTTGGGCGCGCGTATTTTTCAAGGGCTCGGTGGTTCTGCCATCATGTGTTTATTTGGTGCCTTGGTGCGTAATATCTATCCCCCGCATTTGATTGGGCGAGGGATTGGGCTAAATGCGATGACCGTCGCGGTATCGTCGGTGATTGGTCCGTCGATTGGGGCTTTCATCTTGTCGTTCACGACCTGGGAATGGATATTTCTGTTTAATTTACCGATGGGTATCCTCACCATGCTCGGGGTACGTTATCTGCCTGATGTGCCTCCGATCACCGCATCGTATGACTGGTTTGCAGCGGCGTTGAGTATGACAACCATTGCATTATTGATTCTTGGAATCGACGCACTCTCTAAAAATTTTTGGCTGGCGATATTGCTATTAGTGGCCGCCTTTGTGATTGGTTGGGTCTTGGTACGACGCTCTGCGCAGCAGACGGCACCGCTCGTACCGGTTGATCTGTTTAGAATCCCCGCCATGCGATTTGCGTTAGCCGCTTCGGCGAGTACCTTTTGTGCGCAGATGGCCACTATGGTTTCGTTACCCTTCTATCTGCAGGTGACGCTGAACCGCCCTCAATTGGCAGTGGGTGCCCTCATGGCGGGTTGGCCTGTCGGTGCCGCGTTGATCGCCGCGATAGCAGGCCCCCTGTCAGATCGTTTTCCTGTGGCCATCCTAAGCGGCTTGGGTGCGGCAGCGATGGCCCTAGGCTTGGGTTTGGTTGTGGTGATGCCTACGAGCACTTCGGATGCCTGGCTCTTTACAGCGATGGTCATTGCCGGAATTGGGTTTGGATTTTTTCAAACACCGAATAACCGGGTCATGCTGGGCTCTGCTCCGCGGAATCGAGCGGGCGCTGTGGGTGGATTGCAGGCCACGACGCGTGTGTTCAGTCAAACATTTGGTGCGGCGATTGTTGCGCTTGTATTCAGTTTTGGCTTCAGTGACGGTCCGATGCTTGGTCTCTGTGTTGCGATTGGCTTCTCAGTAATAGCGGTCGGTGTGAACACAGTACGATATTTTCAGGCGCCCCGTTCACGGGCGGATGGCTAGCCTAGATGCGTATTCTGCAGATTAATTCGGAGCGGGGTTGGCGAGGGGGCGAGCGGCAAACCTTGCTCACTTCCCTGGGGTTGCGTGAGCGAGGGCATGAGGTTGAGGTGCTGGTTCGAGCGGGCGGTGTCTTGGAGACGCGTGCTCAGTCAGAAGGGCTGCGCACGCACGCGATGAACACGACAGCCGAGTTTGGCGTTTGGTTAGCGCGCCACGGCCAGGCATACGATGTCTTGCATGTGCAGACGGCGAATGTGTTGGCGTGGGCGTTGTTGGCCAAGCCGCTGCATCGTCGACCGGTTGTTTTTTCACGCCGGACAAGTTTTCCGATCAGAGGCTTTAGCGGCTTTTCTCGACTCAAGTGGGGCTGTACGGATGTCCGTGTCGCGATTAGCGAAGCGGCTGCCACTGCGATGCGGGAAATGGGCTTATCGGTACAGATTATCCCAAGCGCGGTTCCTCCCGTTGAGCCGAATGCTTCGCGCGTGCAGGAATTTATCTTGCGTGAAAAATTAGCCGGGCATCGTTTGGTGGGTACCGCTGCTGCGCTATCGCCAGAAAAGGACCCCGTCACTTTAATACACGCGGCAGCGAAAGTCTGCGCAACGTATCCCGATGTGATCTTTGTGCATTGGGGTGCGGAGGGTGCTGCCGCTGAGGCGGCGCGCCTAGCGATACATGATCTTGGCTTGGAGGGGCGCTATCGGTTGCTAGGATTTGAGGTTGGTGTTGAGCAATTGTTTGCAGCGCTGACGGTATTTGTGATGGCCTCGCGCCACGAAGCGCTTGGCAGTAGTGTTTTAGACGCCATGGCCCAAAGCGTGCCCGTGGTGGCAACAAACGCCGGGGGGCTAAAGGAGTTGCTGGCCGATGGACGGGGGCTCTTAAGTGAGCCAGGTGATGCGGGCGGGCTGGCTGCACATATCGTCGAGCTGCTGAGTCAGCCCGAGCGCCGACTAAACATGGCTACGCATGGGCTCCATGAGGTGCAGACCCGCTATGGCGTCGAGGCGATGGTGGAACAGTATGAGCGTCTGTATCTTCGGGCCGCGTCTTCCCGCTGAGGGTGCGCGCACTGCGTAGACTGACGCGCTAGTGCTTTACCTAGCCTCGGTAATACAATAAAATACATCTGTATGCAAAATTCAAAACGTTTGTTTGAGGGCGTTTTGCGCGGGCGGTATGACACACGGGTATTGGAGACAAAAAAATGAATGAATTTGACGTGATCGTTGTGGGTGCAGGGAATGCTGCGTTAGCCGCGGCCGTATCGGCCAAAGAAAATGGCGCTCAGCGCGTGGTGGTGCTTGAAAAAGCCCCCCGTGAGATGCGCGGCGGCAATACACACTGGAGCGGTGGCGTGTTGCGTTTCGCCTTTGACGATCCCAAAGAAATTGGTCCCTTGTTGCCGGGCGTTGAGCAAGAATACGAAGATTTTTATTCCGGCATCGCGCCTTATACAAAAGATGACTTTCACGGCGATTTGATGCGCGTGACCTCTGGGCAGACAGACCCTGTTCTTTCGCACGTGCTTGTCGATAATTCAAAGGATACGGTCTTTTGGATGAGTGAGGTCGGTAAGGTGCCGATGGAGCCAGCGATTACGCTTACGGGTGTCAGAAAGGGCAATCGAATCGTTTGGGCGCGCGGGCTGGTGGTGCGTGCCGAGCACGAAGGGGTGGGGCTCTCGCGTAGTTGGTTTGCGACCTGTGAACGCATGGGTATTGAAGTGCGCTATGGCGCCGCAGTGGTCGGGCTGCTGCAGGACAAAACCGGAGCCGTGTGCGGCGTGACGGTGCGTGATGACAGTGGCGTGCAAGAGTTGCACGCTAAAGCGGTGGTACTTGGATGTGGCGGGTTTGAGGCAAATGTACAAATGCGCACCCAGCATATCGGCCCACTCGTGGGTGCAGCGAAAGT
>JBILJY010000111.1:0-8848 GCA_044376975.1 Burkholderiaceae bacterium
TGGACCCTTGCCGGGCGATGAAATTATCGCGGGAATCCGCGTTGGACATGGGCTTGTTGTGCACACAGCCGAGTGCCCTGTCGCTCTTAGAGCACGCGCAAAAGAACCCGAGCGCTGGATTGATATTGCCTGGGACTCGGAAACAGCAAAACATTTCTCTGCTCGCATAGAAATCATCGCAGTGAACGAACGTGGGGTACTTAGCCGTATTGCCGCCGAAGTCGCACAGGCAGACTCAAACATTATTCACGTGACCATGCATGACGACGCAACATCGACAGTGATCCTAAACCTAACGGTACAGGTTGATAGTCGGCGTCACCTTGCGCAGGTGTTCCGCTCAATCCGACACGTACCCCAAGTCAGAAAAATCATTCGAACGAAAGGTTAACACCCTCGCCTCACATCATTTTGAAGGATCTTCATGCCGCACCACAACACCATTCAACAAACAAGCGATGCGATGGGCGAATTATTCATTTGGACCGATGTCGATCGTGCACATGAACAAGATTTCAACCGTTGGTACGACCTTGAGCATATGCAAGAGCGCGCTGCGATCCCAGGTTTTCACTGGTCGAGACGCTATCACTCAAAAACTTGTGCCCGTCCTTACCTTGCGCTCTATCGTACCGAGAGTCTCAAAGTCTTCACTTCAGAGACCTATAGACAAGCGTTTACCAAACAAACAGACTGGTCTGTACGGAATTTTTCTCGGATGCACAACACACAGCGCCGGGTCGCTGCCGTGACGCTCGCCTATGGCGCGGGCACGGGTGCAGGTATTGCTCTCCTTTGCCTCGGTTCGCTCGCAGTCGCAGAAAAGGCGCTCCCGCTCTGCAAAACACTTGCCCAAACTGCTGAAGGTATTTTGAGCGCAAAAATACTAACGCCTGATCCAGGTTTGTCTACACCACTGCCTTCAGAAAACACCACGCAACGCCTGTTAGAGCCCTACCTTATCATTGACGCTACGACACTGAACGAGGCAAACAAGGCCGCAGCAGCGATTGCCGCGCAACTTGGCTTACCTGAGCAGGCCTGTCACAGCTTTGATTTATTATGGGACTTGCAGGCGGGCGACCTGTAGTCGTTTAAGGCTGTTTGACGACGGTACGCAATACCTTACCGGCCGTATTATTGAAATCAGTCACACACTGCCCTGCGCACCTAGAACCCCACCTGTCTAGGCCGGACTGAATTGCAACACGCCGCACGGCGGCGAGATCTGCCACTGACGGCTGGACTACCACCATCTGGCCACGTGCGGACTGCGTGCAGTGGCGAGCGCCAGCGTTGCATGCCAGAGCCTGGGCATACTGTTGCTCTGCGTAGGTCCAGAGATTTTGCAATAACATCTCAATATTGGAAAGCAAAAAGCTTTGGACCGGCGCAGAAAGCTGATCCCAGACTTTTTGATTAACCGCATGTACCTCGTAGTTCCAACCCAAGGGCAATGCATATAAGTGTGTGGCCGCTAAATACCACTGCGCCTCAAAGCCTGAGTGCGCGCCCCCGACAGCACAGTTGATTGTTTTCTTTTTGAACGCCCCAAGCACTTCACTAAAACTCATCGCCACACTTTTTGCGCCAAGTGCCTCGATTAACTCGGCCTGTGTACGCGAAATCGTACGCACCACTTTACCCTTTAAGTCGGATAGCGTGCCGATCGGCGTTTGACAAAACAATACCTGAGGGCCATAGGGCGTCACTCCTAGGACTTTGATCTGCTGTTGGGTCGACATGCTCTGGGCAACGACGGCTGTCATCGACTGCACAACTTGGCGCGCGGTCGCGCTATCTGGCACAAGTCCTGCAATGTCTAGTGCCTCAGAGAGCGGAGACTCTGAGGCCAGATACGCGAGCGGCACAATTCCAAACTCAATAATCCCTTGACGCATTAGCTTGAGTAACTCTGGACCCTTTAAGCCGAGCTCGTCGTAACCTTTGATCGTGGCAGTGACTCGCCCCTCAGATCTTTCCGGCAATGACTTGATCCAAAAGGGTTTCTCAACCTCTTGAAAGGATGTCCGCGTACTTCGTCCTCCTACGACCTTCAGCTCAGTTTGCGGCAGTAGCTGAGCAAATGCGACACCAGCCGAGGTGATCGCACAGAGCAGAGCTAAAAACTTGAGGGCAAGATGTTGTTTAAAGGTCATAGAGCAAGATTTTAACAACGCCTAGATGTTATACAAGGACTTTCGTATAACTGCCATACCGTCGCTGAGCCTCTATGCAACACCCAAAAATGCCGATTACCAAGCCGTTTCTTGGGGTTGCCTGCTTACTCCTATCCATGCTGGCCTTGACTGGACTAGATGCCACCGGTAAATGGGTGATGGCAACCGGCGTACCGCTACTCTTCTTTTGCTGGATCCGCTACATCGTCCACTCCGTCCTCGTATTGGCGATCGCCACACCCAGCCTCGGGTTAAGTGTTTTTAAAACCAAACAGCCTAAGCTGCAACTAATTCGCGCTGTGGCCATGCTGTGCGCCACTTTGACGTTTTTCACAACTCTCAGTCACCTCCACCAGGCTGAAGCGACGGCATTGATCTTTATAGCTCCCTTATTGATGCTTTTAGTCGCACCTTGGCTACTGAAGGAACGCAGCTACCCCTCCCGCTGGATTGCAGCGGCTTTTGGATTGCTCGGTATCATTATCGTGGCGCGGCCAAGCGCAGGCCTACCTTGGGTGGGCGTTCTGTATGGCCTGATCACGGCTTGCCTCTTTACTGGGCAACATTTAGTGTCGCGCATGCTTGCAGCAGACAATGCGCTGACAACGTCCTTACTCAGCGGCACCTTCGGCGCTGCGGTTCTAAGCTTAACAATGCCCTTCGTTTTACCTGAAGCTTGGTCGATGATCTCGACGCTGTCTTGGAAGATGTGGGCGCTCATACTACTGGGGGGTATCTGTGGTGGTATGGGGCAGCTCTTACAAATCCAGTCCTACCGCTTCGCCCCCGCATCGATGCTTGCACCCTTCATCTATTTACAGATCACCTTCGCAGCAACATTTGGGTGGCTCATTTGGTCTCACATGCCCGACGGCCTTACCTGGGTTGGCATCGGTATCATCTGCGCAAGCGGCGTGATCAACAGCCTAGTGGAGTGGCGCCGAAGTCAACGCGGATGAGTGCCCCCCCACAAGCCGGCTCTGAGGCTAAGCCCCGGCAGCGAGCCGGCCCCCTTGCATCACAAGTTGTCTATCGCAACGGCCGGCGAGTTGAGGGTCGTGCGTTACCAAGACAAGGGTTGTTTGCTGTGTACGCTGAAACTCAAACATCAGGTCAATGATCTTTGCACCCGTCACCTCATCCAGACTGCCGGTGGGCTCATCGGCAAATAAGACAGAAGGTTGCTGCGCGAAGGCCCTCGCCAGGGAAACGCGTTGTTGCTCTCCACCCGATAGCGTGGAAGGGAAATGATGAAGGCGCTCGCCTAGACCGACGCGCTGTAAAAGTGCCGTGGCGGGCTCAAGAGCCTCTCGACCGGCCAACTCCAAGGGCAGCATGACGTTCTCAAGCGCGTTTAAGTTGGGAAGCAAGTGAAACGACTGAAAAACAAAGCCAATACTTCGCGCGCGCAAGGCTGCGCGGCCGTCCTCGTCTAAGGCAAAGAGTAACTGTCCAAGCAAAGTAACCTGCCCG
Organism: Burkholderiaceae bacterium; assembly: GCA_044376975.1. Lineage (GTDB taxonomy): Bacteria > Pseudomonadota > Gammaproteobacteria > Burkholderiales > Burkholderiaceae_B > Zwartia. The sequence goes on from JBILJY010000111.1 coordinate 3,654, forward strand.
GAAGTAGGGGTATCCAATCCGGCTAGCAATCCCAATAACGTAGACTTCCCCGAGCCGGACGCGCCAGTGATCGCAAGAGATTCGCCCGTGCGCAAGGAAAAGCTAATGTCATCTAAAATCGTCAACATCCCAGCCGCGTCTTGGACGCGTTTGCTTAGCTGTTTGACCTCAATTGCGTTAACTTCAGCATCCATGTCTTCATTCTCTTTGCTACGTCGATTAGTCAGTCTAGCTCTTTTCAGCTTTTTGCCCCTCATCACCCTCACTGCCTGGGGGCAAACCGGATCACCAACGGCTCTTCGCATTTTAGTCGTTGGAGACAGTCTGTCGTCCGAATATGGCATTACCCGAGGCACTGGCTGGGTAGCCCTGCTCAAGCAGGCACTCTCAGCCCAGCGTATTGAAACAGACATCCTGAATGCAAGTATCAGCGGGGACACAACAAGTGGCGGAGTCACCCGTCTCAAGCGTTTAATCGATAAACACACCCCTGCACTCGTGATAATTGAACTCGGTGGAAACGATGCGCTGCGAGGATTGCCACTCGAGATGACACAACAAAACCTTCGAACCATGGCCAAACAGGCCACTGCAGCGAGCGCTAAAGCAGTTGTAGTCGGGATGCAAATTCCTCCGAACTACGGACGGGAATACGCGACTGGTTTCAAAGACGTCTTTGAAAAGGTAGCCAAAGAAACCGGAGCAAGTCTAGTGCCGTTTCTTCTTGAGGGGGTCGCGGCAGACCCAAAGTATTTACAAACAGATAACCTCCACCCAAATGAGCTTGCACAACCGCGAATGATGCGTAATGTGCTGGAGGTCATCCTTCCATTACTAAAGCCGTAACTACAACCTCGCTCCGTCTAGCTCACCGCTGATGACTTTTGCGGCATCCGGTAGCACTTTGACCTTGTAGGTTTGACGCAAAATCTTTAAGGCTGCCTGCTCTTCCGCAGCGCCCCAAGCCTGAGCGAGTTGTGACTGAAGCTGAGAGACTTGCGCTGCGTCAGGTGCCGCAGCTTCCTCTACCTTAGTGAGCATCAAGATACTGTATTGATTGCTACCCTTAACGCCTAAATACACAGGCAAGGCTTTCGCACTCGCTGACATCACGGCCTCAAGCTCTTCGCGTGTCAGTTTGTCAGGTGCCTGGCGGGTTACGGTCATTGGCGGAGCAAAACCAGTCGGCTCAGCAGGCTTATCTGCTTTGAGTGTATTTAGCTCTTTGCTGCCGGCTGCTTCCGCCGCCGCTAGCGCACGCTGCTCTACCAAAATATCGCGTATGCGCGCAGAGACTTTGTCGAGCGCGGGCACACGGGACGGATGGACTTGATCCACACGTAAAGCCACGATGACATCCGGAGAGAGCTCAATCACACCGGAGTTGAATTTTTCTTTTAAGACATCGTTTGAGAATGCGGCTTGACGCACTTTCGGATTGCCAAGAATCGTTTGAGCTGCCTCAGACGGCTGGTTAGAACCGTCGCGTTGCTGGGCCGGGAGCAAACCCTCTCTAGTCAAGCCTGAGACCGTCTCGATCTTAAGATTCAATGCTTCCGCGATCGGCTTGAGGCTATCTCTCTGGTCGTAGACCAAGTTAGTGAGTTTGCCTGCCATATCGGCAAAACGCTCCGCCGCAAGCTGTTTTCGAATCTCTAGGGCAACATCTTCTTTGACATCGGCCAGCGGTTTGACTGACGCCGGCTGAAGCTCAAGCACATTCAGCACATGAAAACCAAATGGGCTCTCAATCACGCCAGAAATCTTTCCCGCTTCCAGCTCAAACACAGCCTGCTCGACCTGGGGAACCAACATGTTTTTACTAATCCAACCGAGATCTCCGCCTTGGCTAGCCGAACCGCTGTCCTGTGAAAACTCTTTGGCAAGTGCGGCAAAATCCTTTGGAGAGGCCGCCGCACGCTTGGCAATATCCTCTGTCTGAGCTTTGGCCTTCGATTTCATCGCCTCATCAGCCGAAGCTGGTACTTCTATTAGGATGTGGCTCACACGGCGCCGCTCGGGCTGACCATAGCGTGCCTGATTCTGTTTGTAAAAGCTCTCGATGTCGGCCTCCGACACCTTCACATCTCTCGTGGCGGCCTCTTCGTTTAATACGAGGTACTGCACATCCACATTCTCAGGAATCCGCAACTGATCTTGGTTGGCGTCGTACCATGTTTTGATATCTGCATCCGATACTTCAACAGACTTCGCAAAGCTTTCTGCTGCAAACACCTGACGAGACACCACTCGCTTCTCGGTTACCAAAGCAAGAATATTTTTGGCTACCTCAGCAGGGACACGCGCAGTGAGCCCGATTGGCTGCAACACTTGCGCAATCGCGAGGTCGCGTCGTAGACCCAGCTCGAAGGAAGCCGGCGTCATACCTTGCGCGGCAAGAACTTGGCGATAGCGCTCTGAGGAAAACTGACCATCTTGTTGCACGGCCGGAATACCTGCAATCGTTCGACGAAGCGTTTCGTCTGACACAGAATATCGTCCCTTGCTCGCGGCGGCAGCCACGGTGCGCTGATCGACGAGCGTGTTGAACAACTGTTCACGAAACAGAGGTGTGTCAAAAGCAGCTGGGTCGAACTGTGCCCCCAAAGCCGAGCGATATTGCTCAAGCTGATCAGTGCGGGCGCGATTGAACTCGCCCAAAGTGATGGGCTGGCCATCCACCGTGGCCAATTCAGGGTCTTTGGACATGAAGCTGGTGTAGCCTTCCAAGCCAAAAAATACGAAGGACGGGAGGATCAGCAACAACAAAATTAGCTGCATCCAGCGCCGGTGATTGCGGATAAAGTCAAACATGTAGAAATCGCTTACCTAAAGACTGAGCGGGGGCAAGTTTACCACCCAGTGCGTTATGCTTGTGCCCTAACCCCGCAGCTACTACATGTTTTTCTATGACTCCCTCTGAAACTTGGAAATATCCCCAGTTTGTCGCCCATCGGGGAGGCGGCTCGCTCGCACCGGAAAATACCCTTAGCGCCCTGCGTACTGGGACCCAGTTCGGCTACCAGATGGCTGAGTACGACGTTAAATTGTCCAAAGACGGGGTTGCGATCTTGATGCACGATGCAGCCCTGGAGCGGACAACAAATGGCAAGGGAGCCGCCGGTGACCTGGATTTTGCAGCCCTGGCGGCCCTAGACGCTGGTAGTTGGTTCTCACCCGCCTTCGCAGGCGAAGCAATCCCGACGCTTGGGGCCATCGCTCGCTATACCCAAGCGGTGGGAATGGCCAGCAATATCGAAATCAAACCTACCCCTGGCCTTGAAACCGTGACCGGCACGTGCGTGGCGGAGCTGGCCCAAACGCTCTGGTCAGGCGTCTCTCCGCCGCCCCTACTCTCGTCTTTTTCACTTGAAAGTCTGCGCGCGGCCAAACAAGCGGCACCCTCGCTGCCTCGAGGCTGGATTACTGACACCCTGAAGGCCGGTTGGCAACAAGCCTTGGCTGAACTTGAGTGCGTCTCCCTGCACCTCAAACACACGCTCGTCACGAAAGCATTGATCGCCGAACTGCATAACCAAGGTCTACGCTTGGCTGTTTGGACCGTAAACGACCCAGTTCGAGCAAGCGAATTGTTAAGCTGGGGCGTTGACGCCGTTATCACTGATGCAATCGATCGCATCCAGCCTAAGTAGTATCTTGTATTAATTGTTCCGGAGAATACTTTGTTCAGTTACCGCCACGGCTTTCACGCGGGCAATCATGCCGATGTACTCAAACACATTGTCTTGACCCAAATTCTCCGTTACTTCAATCAAAAGGACACGCCCTACTGGTTCATCGACTTACATGCAGGTGCTGGTCTGTATGACTTAGAGGGACAGTGGGCACAAAAGAAGGGAGAATACTTAGGTGGCATTGCGCCAGTTTGGGGTGCGAAAAATCCACCCGCTGCTGTGTTGCACTATCTTGACTTAATCAAAGGCTTGAATCCCGACGGTGAGTTACGCATCTATCCAGGTTCGCCTTGGATCGCTTTCGAAAGCTGCCGGGAGCAGGACAAGCTGCGCCTCTTCGAAATGCACCCTAGCGAAGCGGACATCCTTCGGATGAACGTCGAGCACCGCGGCACCCAAAGTCTTCGCCAAACAAACATGTACGCCGAAGACGGCTTCGCTGGCCTGAAGGCGCACATCCCCCCACCAAGCCGCAGGGCGATCGTCCTAATCGACCCCTCCTACGAGGACAAAAACGACTATCGACAAGTTGTTGTCACACTGAAAGACGCGCTCCAGCGCTTTCCAACGGGTTGCTATGCCGTGTGGTATCCCCAGGTATTACGTCGCGAAGCGCAGGACTTACCGCGACAACTCGAACGCCTGGCCGGCAAAAGTTGGACCCATGCGAGCCTGTCAATACAAAAGCCAGCACCTGACGGGCTAGGTCTTTATGGCAGCGGGATGTTCGTCATCAACCCACCCTGGACGCTCAACGCCGAACTCAAGCAAACCCTACCGTGGCTAGTCAGTCACCTTGGGGTTGATGCTCGCGCTGCATATAAGCTGGACTTTCTCGACAAATAAGGGCAACCACCAGACGACGGCGTTTAGTGTTCGCTAAAAGCGCTCGTGCGCGCCGAGGTAGCGCCATTGGCCGACGGGTAAGTCAGCCAACATCACTTGCCCAATTCGCACTCGCTTGAGACCTAAAACAGTCAGACCGACTAATTCGCACATACGCCGAATTTGTCGCTTCTTACCCTCTCGTAGGACAAATCGAAGCTGATCGTCGTTTTGCCACTGTACCTGCGCCCGCTTTAAGCGCTTACCATCGAGGGACAAACCTTCATTGAGTAACTCTAGTCCACCGGGACGCAACTTTCCCTGCACCCGAACGAGGTATTCCTTCTCAATCTCCGAGTCTTCGCCAATCAGCGTACGTGCGACACGACCATCCTGGGTCAGCACAAGAAGCCCCGTCGAATCAATATCTAAGCGACCAGCCACCGCTAAGCCGCGCAGCTGACTGCGGTCAAACCGCAAAGGGCTGCGGTCGGTACGCGAGCGATTTGCAGCCGTGATGAGCGCCACAGCGGGGGTATAGCCGTCTTCCGCTTGACCCGAAACATAGGCCATTGGCTTGTTGATCAAAATTGTGACGCGCGCGCTCTGTTGCGAAGCAACATTTTTATCAAGAGTGATGGTCTGAGAGGCGGTCGCGCGTTCACCCAGAGTCGC
>JBILJY010000005.1:0-30395 GCA_044376975.1 Burkholderiaceae bacterium
GGAATCACAGGGCTTTGTGGCAAGGTCTCGGGTGTGGGCTGGGTGGGCTCGGGAGGCAAGTCAATGGCTTGCCGTGGAGATACAGGGCAGAAATACCACCACAGCAAAAGAAGAATGAGCAGCAGAGCGAGCACACCCAACAGCCATGGGATTGCACGTCTCGCTTGGCTTAACGCTGTGACTGGTAATACCGGAGGGGTGAGTACTGGGCGTCGAGTCTTGGAAGGAATCGCGCTGTCCCAAAACAAAATGACGGGCTGTCCCCCAACACTATAAATTGCCTCGATGGGCGGGGGCTGGCTTGCATCGCGCAATAGGCGGGCGAGTTCTGTATCGGCATCTGTCGCATTCGATAGCGACGCAGCCCGTGCACGGATAGCATCGAGTCGAGCAAAGATCTGTCCATTCAGCTCTTCTTGGTCCGCGCCACTCAGTGCTGCATATTCGACCGGTTTGCCCTCAACGCTTGTCGACCAAGTGACTTGTCCATTAGTCGCAATGGCGGGCTTGGCGTAGAGTGTCGCGACGCTGGGTGGGACCGTGCGCCCCAACCCAGTTATCAAGCGATCGTATAGAGACTCAAGCCCAGCAACGCTGCTAGGCTCGAAGGATCGTTGCGCGATCCGATTCACAGTTTTACTGCGTCAGAATTGACGATTGACGTTGCAACTTGTCAATTTCCTGCTGTAGCGCCGTGACTCGCTTCTGCAACTCTTGTCCGTTTGCCGCTGAGGAATTGACAGGCGTCGCGTTCAACTGGTTGAGCGTGGCGGTCGCCTGCCGAATCTGCGCGCTCAAGGCCTCATTGCCCGGATTCGTCGCTCTCACCTGTTGGAGATAGTTATTGACACTCCGATTGATTGCGGAAAGCTGGTTGCGTCGTGCCGATACATCTGCCTTGGTCAGCTCGTTTTTCTTTTCTAGGGCCTCGAGCGCCTCGCGCAATGCTGCGTTAGTTTTACGCGCCTCAGCGAGTTGCGCATCCTTGTCCTTGGCGCGCGCATCGTAAGAACCCGAGAAGTCGCAGTTCATCTTTGTGAGTAATCCTGCATCACGTAGCGCGCGAGGATCGCAGCCAGCCTTGTCAACCGCGCAACCTGCCACCAAAAGTGTAGTCACGAGTACTGAGGTAAGTTTGAGTGTACGTTTCATCGCGTTAGCCTTCGACCTTGATTGATGAACTTAAAGCATAGGCCGCATCAAGTTCGCGTTTCATTGAGTCACGCGTACGACTCAGCTGCGCTAATTGCGTCTGTAATCTACGGGTATCAACACCAGCAGCCCGCTCCTTATCAATAACATCTTGATAGCCGTCGACGCGAGCGTTGATGTCGGCAAGCTCTTTCTCGAGATAGGCTTTATTCGCTTTGATCCGATCTAGCTCCTGTTTTGCTTTACGCTGGTCAACTTGTCTGGAACTCACCTGACGTTGCAGCTGCTGAAGCGTCTGCTGGTTCTCGCGCAATACAACGTTGATGTTTTGAATTCGGGTCTGTAGTTTTTGATTGTCACCTTGTACGTCTTCAATATATGCGTTAATACGCTGTTCATTATTCGCGTACTTCGCACGCCTAGAATCAAGCAGGTAGTTGGCACCCGCGCCGACCCCACAGCCAGCAACCGCAGCTATCGCCATGCAAGCCGCTTTGTTTCCTGAGTTGCTTACCGCACAGGCTAAAACGCCCGCAGCTGCACCTGCTGCGCAAGCTTGCAGACCAGACTTGCTAAAGAACTTAGCGTCTTCGCCACTCGTTAGCCGCGGATCGACGTCCCCTCCTCCAATATTTTGACATCCAACGAGGAAGATCGAACAAATGAGCGCACCGACTACTGTACCCAATCGGCGGGGAAGAATATGCAACATGCGAAATGCTCCTTTCGTTTAGTTATTAGGAACAGCTTTACAGCTATTTAGCCAGTGGTCCTGGCGAATTTTCTTATCTTTGATATATTCACCGAGGTGCTTTACGTAGGTATCAAGGTAGGTATCGAGATTGTTAGTCTTACGGGCAAGCAACTGCTGCTTCTTTGCGCGCGCCTCAGGCTCTATCATTGTCATAGTGTAAATCGTTCCGGCTTCGACAAGTGTGTCGGAGTATAGACTTACAGCCAGGTCTTGCGCCGATTTACGACCGTCTAAGTTTCGCTTCATTGTTTTGCAACGAGCTTGATCGGACTCTTCAAGAGACTCCACCTTGGCACAGTTCTCTTGAAAGTTCTTACTCAACAAATCAAAAAATCGTCCCTCCCGGTTTGCGAGCACGCACATAAATGCCCCTTGTTGTAGGGCGGAGCGTATCGCGACACCGCGTTGCTCATCTCGCATCTGGTTACTGGAACGCAGGTCCGTACGAAGCGCCTCAAGCTCCTTTTTAAGCTTGTCATCTTTGAGCCCGGACATCAGGTTCGACAGCCGATCTAGCGTACTTGAACCAGCAGACTGATTTGTCGTGCCAGCGCTAGGTGTTGCGGGAGCACTCGGCGCCGTGCCAAGTAAGGCCCATTCTTGTTCGATCTGTTTGCTACGCTGTACGGACGTGAGCGCCGGAGAAACTAAGGCCAGACGAAAACCGCTCATGCGTGGACGATTAGCTTCATTAGTTTGGTAGTACACCTGCTCTTGTCGCCAGGCTGTTCTGATATCGGCCTCTGGAGTTAAGTAGTTCGCACCTCGGACGATGAAGCCGCCCGCCTGTCCATGGAAGCGGTCGAGCTTGTTCAGTCGAAATGGCTCAAACATCATCTCGTCCGCGTTCCCAAGGATGTCGTGTAACCCTAAAGGATTCGGTGCTAATAACCCAACAAGCTGCAGTTTTCCATTTGCCGACTGGGATCCGGCAAACCAAACATGTTTGTTCAATCCATCGGCCATAGGGTAGCGGGACTCCCTAAATTCGCTACTGCCCACGCTGTTGCCCCCACGTGCAGCAAATTCCCACTCCACCTCGGTCGGCAAGCGTACGAAACCCAATGCCCCATCTTCTTTCGGCAATTTATCAGGTGCATTTTTACGCAGCCATAGATTTAAACGATCGCTGAACTGCATTGCGTCAAACCAACTAAGCGCAGTCTTTGGGAGCATAAGCTTCATTGCTGGCTTTGGACACGCATCCTGCATGACTGCCTGATATTGCAGTTCGGTGACTTCGTATTTACCTAAAAGATAATAGCGACCTGTTGCAGGAGGCGCTGCGGTGAAGCTTCCTGCGATGTGAGCTGGGTGCGCTTGTTCAAGATGCCGTTGGTTAGACTCTTCCGCACCCAACGTAACACCGAAGTCATCTAAAGGCTTGATGCCTGGCACAAGGACCTTTCGAAAAGTCATCGCACCATCGCAAGGCAAAGTAAGGACGACATCGTCAGCCAGAGGCTTGGGATTAAAAAAACGCGCTTCCCATTGCTGTGCCGCTGTCGGGCCAAAGAGTACGATTCCCGCCATACAAACCAGCAGGCGTAATTGGTGTTTAAACATCTCGTAAACTCTCCGCGGGTTCAATTCGTGTTGCCAATAGGCCACCGACTGCGCACACAACAATACTGATCGCCAGAGCGCTTCCTAATCCAATCACAAAATGTATCAGCTCTAACCGACAAACGAAGGTTCCACGAGCGAGATGGGTCGCAAGTACATAATTAAACGTATTACTTCCAACAAAATACATCAAACAACCGAGTCCATAACCAACCATTGTCAAAAAAAGTGCTTGTACGATTACATAGCTAAGCATGCTATATCGTCCGTATCCAAAAAGCCTTAACAGTGCAAGATCTTTGCGTTTACGATCAATATTTGCCATTAGCGCACCAATCAGTGATGCAGCACAACCCAAAGCTGCTGCCCACGCGATAACAGCAAAGACAAAGCCCAACACGCGGTCTATTGCCTGCACCGATTTAATCTCAGCTATCCGACTGGAGGTCTCGATACCTTTAGTTTGCAGTCGTTCAACGACTTGCCCAACAGACTCGATGGACTGGGCATATATTCGCGCACGGGCAAAGTGTGATCGCGTGACCGGCTCCGTGCCAGTGTTGGAATCAAGCATTGGCACCTTTACCCCATCGCGATAGTCTTCCACAGCGATTAACAACGGAAGTGTAGTGAGTACTGCAGGTCGACTAAATACGTGTATGGGTAAGATGGCACTCACTCGGACCTGTTTCTGTGCTCGCTCGAGAGTTTTGTCGAGAGTTCGAAACACTCGCACGTTCAGCGTGTCGCCAACCTCTAGTTTTAGGCGATCAGCAGCGCTGCGCGAAAGAACAACCTCAGAGTCCTCCGAGGGCGCGGCGAGCCCCCCTAATAGTGGGTCACCGACCGCCGTGGGAAGCAGCTCAACATTTTCCAGAAACCGTCGGCCATCCACGAATAAGTCAGCTTGCGTATTAAGTGAACGCGTCATGGGAATGACAAAGCCAACCCCCGCTTCCTTACGCAACTGAGCAAACCACTCGGCATCTAGGCGTGCACTTGCTGTCATTTGTATTTCTTTGTTGCGAGGATCTGAAAGTAGTTCGGCACGCAACTGGCTCACGATTCCAAACTTCAGTCCAAACAACAATAGCAGAGGTCCAACGACTGCCAGGATGGAAGCAATCACACACAGAGAGATCTTTTTATCAAAGAGAATGTCCCGCAGCGCAAGGCCGAACAATACTAGTGCACTTGGACGGGAACGCAGGCGTAATGAGAGGGAACTAGGCATGAAATACCACCTTCCCTGCACCCTCTTGCTGCCCTGTTAGTCGTTGCAAGCCGAATCGATCGACTAGATCCCACTCGTGGGTCACAATAAGCGTAGCAATACCCTCTTGCGTTGTAATCTCGACAATGAGGGAAAAAAGCTCTTGAGCCAGAGTGGGGTCGAGCGCGGCTGTCGGCTCATCAGCCAAGAGCAGCGTGGGACGACGAGCAAGAGAGCGCACAAAGGATACTCTCTGTCGCTCGCCAATTGAGAGCTCACGTGGCATACGATTCAAAAGCGATTTGAGGTTCAAGCGCTGAATGAGCTTCTGCACAAGCGGATCGACTGTCACGGATCGGGACATCCGCACAGGCAAACATATGTTTTGCCAAACATTTAGATATGGCAGTAAGCCACCAGTTTGCGGAACAAAGCCCAGACCGTGTTGCCGGATACGCGCCCATAATTGCTCGCGTGTAGCTTGATCCAAGGACATCGATGCCCGGATGTCAATATCATCAATGTGGAAACGCTCAACCCGATGCGCCTGCAGGAGTAAACCAATTGTTTCGAGTAAGGTGCTCTTGCCGCAGCCGCTAGGGCCAACGACCGCTACAACCTGCCCCGGCAACAACTCTAGTTCGGGCACCTCGATCCGGAAGGTCTGATCGCTACGTCCGCGTTCTAGCGCTAGGTTAGCGATCGAGAGGACTGGCCTAGACACTTAGGGCAACGCCTCGAGGGGCACCGGGTAGACGAACTCACTCGGGTCGCTTCCTTTGGCCAATGAAACCCAGGAATCAGGGTCGGCGTTAAACGCTTGGTATTGCTTAAGCTTAGTATTCAAGCGAATCATAAATTGGGTCTGCGCCGAGACAGACATGCTCTTCCACTGGTCTTCGTCTAAGCCGAGCACATCACTTTTGTAAGGCAAGCCCTCAAGATACTCATCAAGGAGACCCATCTGACCGAGCTTCTGTGCGTTTGGCCCGCGCAAATCATTAGGATCCCGACCCATCGTGGCAGCAATCGACCTAAGTTGCGCAAACATATCCGCCGGTGAAACAAGTGATGCGTTTGCGGCATCCACAATCTTGCGAACGATACTACTAAGATCGCTTAACTGGGCTTTCGTCAGAAGCACACGGACCTCTGTGGTTGGTACATTTTGCTTCAGCAAGTCGCGGTCGCTAATCCAAGCCTGAAAAAATGGAGGCGCCTTCGCGTTGGTCGCACCACCTAAGTAGGCGAGTTGCATCGCTCGGCCAATCAGCACCGCGTCTTGGGCAATTGCCACCGAGGGATTCGCAGCCGCGGAGGGTGTCGCTGGAATAGCGGGTGCGGGCGTGGCGTTACTCGCCGTCAATGCGCTACCCGGAACAACCTCGCCCATGGAGGCTTGTTTGATTTGCGAAACAAGAGATTGACCCAAGGCCTCGATTGTTTCACCAAACACATTGACACGTCCCGCGTCAACCGGATAGTAAAGCGCACGGTTTGTAATCGCACTAAAGGCCAGCGTTTCATACTGTGCTTGTGCCGACTGGTGATTATGCTTACCTTCGCCGGTTTTAAGGTGCAACACATACAAAGCAACGCCCTTCTCTTTTGCCCGACTGCGCAAAGCCTGCGCGTCCAGCCCTGTCGAGGAAAGCGGATCACCCGCATCGATCGCTCCGGCATCGGTGATGAGAACAATATAGCGCGCACCAAACTCGTTCCAATTAATCTTGTCGAGCGCTTCCTGCACCCCAGCGTATGGATCCTCATCGAACTTTGGCGTGGATACCTTGGTTGCCTTCAGGTCTTTAATTTTTGCTACGAAGTCCGCACCGTCTTTAACTTTCGTCGGGTCTACATATAAACGGGTTGTGTACTCCAGTTGCGGAACAGCTTTCAAGTTAGAACGAAAGGCAAGGAGACCAAATTTAACCTTATCACCGAGCTTTTCCTTCTCCATGCGTGCGTAGATCGTTTGAACCGCTTGGCGTGTGCGTTCGATGTAGGGATCCATGGATAGCGTCGAGTCAATGACGAACATTACGCCAGCACTAAACGCTTTAATCGAACTTTGTACTGCTTGCGGACTAGCGGCAGAATTGGCCCCCGCATCTTGCCGACTAACCGATGCTACTTCTAACAAGCGTACGTTAAAGCCCGCATCACTCATCACTTCTTCTGCCTGTAATATTGGCAACAAATAGAAGTTTTTCTTGAAGTCCACAAACAACTCGGGCTCACGCGCAACGACCCTCAAGTCACGCCCAGTATTCTTCATGTTATCTAAGATAGGCGTGTACACGCTTGATGGGTTTGATGCGTCTAAGACCCCTTCGATCGTTTTACGGTCCTTAAAAAATAGGGATAAGTCTCGACCAGCGGGATTGGTAAATGCCAATGACATCTGCATTTTCCAAGGCACCGTACATTTCGCGTCGAGCCACCCAATTTTCTTGCCAATAGTGTCCAAACCAACTTGAACCCAATCGACTCCACCCACGTTACTACGTGTATAGACGTAATAACGACTAAACGCCTCCTGGGCTGCTCCGCTCGCATCTCCCGGCTTGGCATATAACTTGCAAGAAGGTGTTGTCAAAACGCGCTGATAGAGCGTCTTCTTACCTTCCTGCAAAAGTGGGCGGTTATCAGATTGCGCAAAGGCAGACATCATGACGAACGTTGAAATGAGTGCGACGATCGAGTGATGAAGTTTCATAGTTATCTTAATTTTTTAAGGCTTGAACGCGTGCCTTAGCATCGGCGTTGTCAGGTTGCTTTGAAAGCACCAACTCATACCAGTAAATTGCGGTTGCCTTGTCAGGAGCAGCAATACAACCAGCTTTATGGAATTCCGGATCAAATTCGCGTGCGTAGGCAAGCGCTACAACGGCGTCACCTGACTGACTCTTAAACGCGTACAGCCGCTGCACCAGATCACACCGTTTGGCTAACTTAGCAGCTTCAATCACCTCAAGTGTCTGAGCGGCCTCGGGATTCGTCTTCAAACACTCTTGCAAAAATGAAAGATCGGCAGTTGCGGCCGCGAGTGCGCCCGTGCTACAGGGCGCAGGCGGAGTCAATACGGGGGCTGCTGTCGGAGCGATAGGCGGCTGTGTTGCGGAAGATGCACTGACGGGCGGTGTTGCTTTAAGTGAGTTCCAAATAAAGTATCCCGCTACTAAGGCAACAACCAACGCAATGACCAACATCCAGAGCAAGTTGTTCGACTTTTGTTGGGGCGCTGGTTGAAGTGGGGGATCATCGGCAGCGATCATTATCTGCTCGGGCGGCACGGGTGTTGCCTCCGTTGCTGCGGCGACTCTACCAGAAACCCGCGCGATTGGATCGGCTGTGGTTCCCGCAGCATGCGATGAGAGGATACCTTCGCGAATACGCAACACGCCCTGCATCACTAACTCGCCGCATCTTAGCTGGAGCAAGTAGGTCATTTGTATTTTTTCAACGAGGGGGTCAATAATGCCTGGACCAAGCACTAACTCTACGTAATCGCCAGAGCTCAGTGCACGATCCACCTGATGCCATGTTTGTGACGCAGACCACTCGCCATTGAGTGCTAAAAAGCGACTATCTTGGTTTCGTTGAATAAGAATTTCTATTTGACCCAGCGGATCCAGTGCGTCGTGCGTGACGCTCGGCAACGCAAGCAGACCATGGCCGGGTAAGCCGTTCGTCGCGCTAACGATCTCAGGTCGAATACTTTTCATGTTGCGGACACTCGCGCAGAATTGAACTTCGCAATTAGCCCACCAAGCTCAGCGTTCTGGTCAGGCCGTATCTCTCGACCGGCATCATGTCCAGCATTTTCGACAATGAGCTGTGCAAGCCCAACTAGCCAGTCGCCCATATAAGCGCGTGTGTGCTCAATCGGCTCGTTGGTGATCTGTGGCAAAGCACCCGCCTGGATACGTTGCGGTTGCTCAAAGAGACGATGGCCCTTGTTTACTCTACTTTCAGGACGACCAGACAGCGGCAGACTCACATAACCGAGCCACGCAATGTAGTCAGAAAAAACGGTCTTCGCCGCTAGCACCTGTCGATCAACGAGTTTCTCTCGCTTTGTACCGACCTGCTCTGTGCGGGATACCACCTGGAAGAGTGCATTCTGTAAATCGAGTCTCGTCGCGCCAGTAATCAACTCATCACACATCATTTCTGCACTGGCTTTGGGTAGGCCAAGGTATGTCAACAAACTCGCTTCGCTAGGAATACCGCGCAGGTGATTAATCCATTCGCGCAGCACAGCTTGGGCAAAGCGCGCGTCACTTCCAATTGGCTTTGACTTCTCTGACGCTGGCGCAGCCGTTGGCTTATCTCCGAACAAATCGAGATCATCACCTAAACCGAAAGGGTCGTCGCCAATATTCAATGCGGACGGCACTGAATCGGTAGCAGTCACGTTAGATTGATCCGTCGACACGTCCGCACCCATGTACAGACCTTGAAGCAAGGGCTCGGGTAACTGGAGTTTTTCTTGTATTTCAGCTAACAGACGAATGCGAGGAGTTAAAGCGGACACAACCGATTGCGCAATCTTCTTCTTGGCCTCGACTTCCCCCATCCCATCCTGGGCAAACCAACGCGAAAGTCGATTTTCGACGAGGTCGTGAAGCACCTCCTCCATCTGTTCACTGATCCGATCTAACTTTGCTTGTCGCGTGCTGACCTTGGCTAGATAATCACTGAGCCGATCGACGCCACCATCATTGAGTTGCATCATCGAGGTCCATGCCTGTGCAGGATTCGCCACGTGGCTTTGGATCAACTCTGCTTTTAAGAACGTAGCTTCCATCAAACTGATCTGCGAGCCCTGACTGGCAGTGACAGCAACTTCCTGACCATTCTCTAGGTCTAGGAATGCAACTGGCATACGAGGCTTGCGAACGAGGAACGCATTATCAAAGGACTGCCCATTCGCCCAGTCCTGCATCCACTCAAATCCACCAAACCGTTCGAGCATGGTCATCTTGATCAAATTGTTCCATACCGTGTGCAGCATGTCCTCATCTTTTCCGAGTGAATCGGCGATCTTGATGTCGAACATGGTGACTGCCCACAACAGACCTGGCGCTCTTCTACTGCGTTCAGTGGAAGTAGCACCCTGCGTCCTCCTAATCCACTCAGTCAACACAGGTCCCACATCCGTCACATCAGACTGCTTGTGTGACGCGGTGCACACCACCAACACATTCATTTCCTGAGTGTCTGTATAACGCTCAAACAAATAGGCAACTTTGCCTCTTAGCAATAATTGCGCAACGGGATTGCCGGATTGATCCTTGCTTTGTGCCGCGCTAATGTCAGTGAGCGAATCCAAACCCAAGCGACCACGATAACCAGGGAAGTCAAGTAGATCGACCTCCTCGAAAACAGCTTGATGCGGCTTATTCACTAAAGGAAAAATCAATTCGGCTGTGAGCGCAGCGAGCTGGGCGATAGGTAATAATCGTTTTGTACCGTGTGTGCCATCAAGGACAGGAAGCACTTCAAGCTGAATATCCTGCGCTCGCCCAAGTCTTTCAAGCATATCGACGTTCATAATGCTGTCGGCTTGCGACAGGGCGCCGTTAGCTCCGCTTGGTCGCACTAGCGCCTCTATCGGGGCGTAGACTCTCTTTGGATGACCGAGCGCTGCAAGTGCACGCGAAAGTGACAAAAAGGTGTCAGTCAGTGCAGGAGCTTGCTTCCACAGGCACGCAAACAACTGACTCCGATCATCAATGCTCAAGTATGGCGCGAGCGTGACAGCGCGGGGCAAAAACTCACCTTCAAGAACCCGAATCGAAGCGGAAAATCGGTCTTTGAGGTAGTCCCATAGCGATACCATGTCATCTTCAGTAACGCCCGCTACGCGTGAGGGTAAACGGCGACCCTCGAGCTCCAGCAACTTAGCGCGCGCCGTTACCAAGTCAACAGCATCTCCAATTTTTTCAAAATTAAAATCATTGAAAAAAGAATTGACCAAGATTTTCGCAAGTTCGATCTCTTCGAATAACTTTAGCTCGAGTGGAAAGCCCTCGGGCCCCTGCTTAGCGCGGAAGCTAAAACGGGTCACTAAACCTGTCGCTTCCTTTCCACCGCCTGGCGGGTTGATGTGGCTCAAGAAATCCAGACGTTTTCCATCGACCTCTGTCTCGAGTCTGCCATCTCCACCAGCAGCCAGGGCAGAAATAAGGTAGGACTTACCCGCTTGAGACAAGCCAAAAAACCCCACAGTGGAAGGAAGACTGGACGCCACGGCTAGGCTCTTGGCTTGATTGCGCACTCGTCTGAGTTTCATCACCAGGCTGTCAGCCTCGTTATCGACGCTTCGCGCATTGGAGCGAACCCGTTGAATCCAATCAATGGCTGCGCCGGATTCAGTATGAATCGTCGTCCAACCTTGCGAGAGTTTCTGTGAAAGTAGATCTGTCATGCTAATTACCTTACGCTGCCGCTGTCGAGCCAATATTGCGAGTCACCTAGGCCAGCATCGATCATAGTGTTGAGTTTGAACTTCACTTTACTCTTAGAGCCGCCTTCCACCGAGGCGAGCTCAAAACTCTCTGCCCCTGCCCGCTCGTTGCGGCGTAGTGACACTTTAAGCACAACGCCCTTAGCAGCAAGCTTTTCTCGCAGGTCGCGGTCGTCGATCGTTAGTGTGTAAAGCGGCGACGCGGGCCAACGATCCGCATCCAGTTGCCGGAACCCTAGCCGCATGGCGCCACGGACCTCAAACGTCGTATCGGGAAAGTCGTAATCTGGATTATCTAAGTCAATATCTCGGAAAAACACATTGGCGTCTTTGATCGCGTTGTTGTTATCGATCATACCCATGTAGCGCAGTGTTGAATATGGTTTGAAGGCGGCCGAACGAAAGAAAAAATTGGGAAGGCGCAAGCTTTTACTCAGCAAACAAAGCATGGCACCAACCGCTGCCGTGCTTTTTGGATCATCGACTCGTCCATTCTTATGAAACGGGTACCAAGGACCTGTCTTGTATTGATGGAGCGGTAATATGCGACCTGCAGGAAGCGACTGTAACGACCGAACAAAAGCCAGAACACCTGGCATGCGTGATGGTCGCCCAGTCAGTAACAGCACATCGGGCTGATAGGCATAGATCACTTCGGACAAAGCTTTCAGCGATTTACAAATACTGATCTCGCCCCGAACAAAGTGTTCGTGCAAGCGCCGCAGGTTGATATGTATCCCTGTCTCGAGTACATCAAAGCCGGCTGCTTGAGTGCCTGCCGCACGATGCACCGCAGCGTTAACATAGTCAAGCACGTCGGGGGTCGGACGCGCATAGTCAGTCAATAAATCGTTGATTGCGACAACGCCCAGGTTACCAGGCTCGAGCGGATCATATTTCTCGTACTCTTTAATGATACGCAGCGCGATCGGATAAAGAACTTGTAAGGTTAATTGTTGACGCAGCACAGAAATTTGCGCATCAAGAGACTCGCTGCCCATCAGGCGAGAGACCAGCGCATCAGGCTCGGGGACGCCAGCGCCTTTAAACGCCTCATTAATAGATGGGATGACCATCAAGCGAATAACATCGAGCACGATGTCATCACCCGCAATCTTAAAGCCGTCGCGATAGCGTTGCTCTGGAACGATGTATGCGCCACCGCCACCAGCACGGTCAGCACCACCCTCGCCCTTATCTAGTGAGTACTCGTTGATCACCAGGTCAGTCGTACCGCCACCGATATCAATTGTCGCAATGGATATGTAAGGGTCTGAATTCCCAGCACGGGGCGCTTGGTCGGGTCGAGCAAGCGCTGCAAAGAACTCCTCGGGACGTCCGCCGAAGCTGTTTTGTGTTTCGCTAAATAGATATACAACTTGCCCACAGGTCGCTTCATCCCATTGAATATGCACTTCCGGAAAATCCGGAAAAGCGAGATCGCGATCCTCGTCCGACTCAACGCCGGCGTCCTCCGGATGCCAGCCAAGACTCTTCCAAATGAGTCCAATCGCTTGATTCATCCGTTGTTCAAAGATCTTACGCTCCGGTTGCGGCATCGCCGGCGGCACAGTCAGGATAATCGAACGCAGATGGCGAGGAACTCGGGCATGGCTCTGCCGCAGGCGTTGGGCCGGACTATTTATTTGTGCCAGCGCTTGGGCGAGCACTTCGCTCAACATAAAGGTCATTAACGAGCTGCGCGAATAATGCGGATGGAACACTGGCATCCTGTCGTTCGGCTCTAGTGTGTACAGCGCTTCACCCAGCTCATTAATTAAGCGTGACACCGGTGCTGCGGTCGCATGCGGTTCAGCATCGAGCTTGATATAAGATGTGTTAAAACGCCAGCCTGGCTCGAAACTTTCTTGATCCCAAAGATAACGCTTTGGACTTGAGAGCCCCGTAGCCCCTTCGGTTCCACGACGCAAACTAGCCAAACGCCCTGCCTCATGACCGACACGCGCAATCGTTGGCCACAAGAAAGCATCGCTTCGGCCACTTTGTACTGAAAAATGATCTTTACCAAAACTGGCTTGCGAAAACTCGATGCGACTTTCAAACGCTTCGCTGTAAATATATTCTGGCCGAGACAAATCTCGTAGCGAGAGTTCATACCTGCGGCGCAACCCATCGCTCTCTTGAGGATGATCTTCAATCAAAATACCGCAACTTCTGGAGTTGCCAATATCCAGTACTAAGTCAACGGGTATCGGCTTATACAAGTCGTTCGGTGCGTTTGAAATCACCTTGATCTCTGGCAGACTGAGCTGAGTGCCAAGCAGATGCAAAACGTTTAGGTAGTGTGCTTGATGATGGAGCGCGCTGCTTTCAAGTCGAATATCTTCGGCGTCCTTCTTTAACCTAGGCTTACCCAGTTCGCCAAAAATCTCCTTCAGCCATTCGTTAATCCACTTCTGATCTAAAAACCAGCCCATCTCGTGTGCGCGGTGTGCAAACGCAAAGCTGGTCCCAGCTTTTACATCATCGTCTGAGGGGCCCATATACGAGGTATCACTGCGTGCGGGTAACACCTTTGTATCAAAGGCAAACGTAATCCGATGCGTGTGTCCCTCAGGGTCAGACCCAGGAGCAACTTCGGTAATGCGCGCGCGCGCCCAATTTGAAGGGCCTTCTTCGAAGCGCGACGGTGGACTATACCGAAAGTATGGAATGGGTAACCAAGTGTCCAACAGCAGCTTTAGGGATTGATCTAGCCCGAGCTCAAGCTCGGACTTCGTAGGCTGCTTACGATCATCAAATGAAAAATGAAACTTACCGGTCCGCTCGTCTTCTTCAAGTCTTGCGAGCGGCCCGGCACCCCCAATCTTTGCAAACTCACCAGACTTTCCTTTGACAATGAAAGTCGCGGCAAAATCAAGAAACTGAACACCGCTTCCCATGATCAAGGTGGTTTGATCTTCGTAGGAATGAATGGCTGCCAACATATAAAGTCGTCCTACTATTTTGGAGCGTGCCGCATCGACACAGGAAAAGAAGTACCGTTATCGTAACGACCCTGACAGTCGGCACGCCCGTCAGCAGTGGGTACGCAGGTGACCTTTGGTAACGCCATCGTGCTCCCGTCCGAGCACTTTGCGACGCCTCGGTCATTGATATTTAAGGAACGACCTTGCATTTGAGCGGCTACATCGCCAACACATCGCGTACCGTCTCCACGCTGTATCGTCACTTTGCCTTGACCGTTCCCCTGGCTGAAATCGTACTCCATACGAAGGGGTTTGCCCGTCTTGGCGTCTTGTATACCGGCGCCAGCGTTCCAGCGTCCATCCAGGAAATTTGTCGAGCCACTCGTTGCCGCAGAATTAGGAATTTGAAGAGGATTGCCTGTGCTAGGAGTCGCGCCACTCGCAGCAGGATCTTGCGGAGGTGGGGTCTGACCTACCGAAGGCGAGGCATTCGGTGTTGGTTGGCTCGGCTCTGCAGCGGCCGGGGGTTGCTCCGCTGTTGCGCTGGGTGTTGCCCCTGTATCCGAAGGCGAAGCCGCTTCGGGCACGTTACCTGACTCAGTCGTTGTGCCCTGAGCGCTCTCGCCTGGCGTGACGCCATTGGCAGCATCGCGATCAACACGGCCAGAGGTATCCACGTTACCGACTGTGGTGTCTCCAGATTGTCCTGACCACCAACGACGCAATGTGTTCACCCCTCTATCCACGATCGTGTCGGGAGCCTTGGGCAATGCATCGACCGCCGGCGGTCGAACACGCTCAGGTTCTGTTGCTGCTTGGTTTGGAGGTGGTAGCCCCGTTAACCAAGAGTGAGGTGCACAACTGCGCAACAAGAATAACAACAACAAGAGCAAGAGCAGAATTAATAGCAGCCACCACCACCAGGCGCGCCTTGAAGCAGGGGGAGTCTGCGGCGCAGCCGCCGCGGCCGTATGGCGAAGACCAGTGAAGGGGTCAGACGGAAGCGATGCACCTAGCGTGTAGAAGCCCCAAAATGTAATGACTGGACGGCCATTCACGAGGAAGATGAAATCTGTATCTGGAAAATAAAACACCTGAGTCATCAACCGTAACGCAGTGTTCTTCTCCCGTGCGGCTTGCGAGTCACGAGACGACGTGTCGCGCATCGCTTGTTCGGCCAGCTTTAACTTGCCGTGTGCTGCGTCAAGTACCTCTAGTGCCATGCCCCGCTCTTGACTACTCATGGCAGACCACGGAACCACGTCTCCGGGACTCGGTGCATACCAATCAATGACACTCCCGTGCTGATTCGGTTGTGGTATCGCCAGGCAATCAGCGACGTCAGCACCAGCCTTTAAGCGAATCGCCTCACGCAACTGAAAAGCAACGGAGTAAACGGGTTGACCGCCCTCGCCGATTGCCTTGAACCGCTGTGGATTGCCGCTGATGAGGAGACTGCCCGCCATCCAATCTAATCCTTAATTTCTTTGTACGTCGAGATGAGTGTAAAACCGTGCGAACATGGTGTGTAATCACCGAGGAATAAGTGCTAACTGATTGTTTTAGAATCGGAAACCATTTTACACGCATGACTTCGCTTCAAGTCTAGTGTTGCGCACTGTACTAAAATTAACTTTTACCTTGCGTTCGACCTCCGTTGGGCTTTACCGTTATCCCTTCGATACTTACCTAACCTCATAGATGCACCCATGAACGCCTATTCAGACCACTACCCTCGCGACCTAATTGGTTACGGAGCCTACCCCCCACAGGCAAACTGGCCAGGACGTGCCAAGATCGCAGTCCAGTTCGTGCTGAATTACGAGGAAGGTTCAGAGAACACGGTCCTCGACGGTGATCCCGGCTCAGAGCGGTTTTTGTCTGAAATCGTCGGGGCCGAGAGCTATCCGGCCAGACATATGAGCATGGAGTCGATTTATGAGTATGGCTCGCGCGCGGGTGTGTGGCGGATTTTGCGCGAATTTGAGCGTCGAAAACTACCGTTAACCGTATTTGGCGTAGCGCTTGCGTTAAAGCGGCATCCTGAGCTAACGGCTGCGTTATTAGAGCAGAACCACGAAATCGCCTCGCATGGGTTGCGCTGGATCCATTATCAGGGAATGGCTGAAGCGACCGAGCGCGCGCACATGGCGGCAGCCACAACGATGCTCAAAGCGCTCACCAATGGAAAGTGGCCGCTAGGTTGGTATACCGGTCGGGATAGCCCCAACACGCGTCGCTTGGTGGCGGACCACGGCGGCTTTGAGTACGACAGTGATAACTACGGCGATGATCTTCCCTTTTGGACTAACGTCACAAAGACCGACGGCAACTCAGTGCCGCAATTGATCGTGCCTTACACGCTTGATTCAAACGATATGCGGTTTGCCACGCCCCAAGGCTTCAACACGGGGCAGCATTTCTTTGAATATTTGCGCGATAGCTTCGATGTTCTCTATGCCGAGGGCGAAGATACGCCCAAGATGTTATCCATCGGCATGCATTGCCGGCTCTTGGGCCGCCCAGGACGCATGGCAGGTCTCATACGGTTCCTAGACCATCTTGAAAAACATGACCGTGTCTGGGTGTGTCGACGCATTGATATCGCACGCCACTGGAAATCGCAACACCCATTCTCAGGTAAGTGATGTTCGTGCTCTACAATAATCGATTACAAGAAGACTCGCGGCAAGCATGAACAATCGTCAAGCTCTACCTGCCCTAACGCTTGGAGCGCTGGGTGTCGTATTTGGCGACATCGGAACAAGTCCACTTTACGCACTCAAAGAAATTTTTAATGGTCGACACCCCGTGCCGGTCACGCCAGACAATGTGATGGGTATGCTATCCATTGTGTTTTGGTCGATTATGTTGGTTGTGTCCTTCCAATATGTAACGGTCATCATGCGCGCTGACAACAAAGGAGAAGGTGGGTCACTTTCTCTGCTTGCGATGATGACGGAGCGCACAAAGGCTTTAGGGCTGACTGCTGTTGTGACGACGCTAGGCGTATTTGCGGCTGGCCTGTTCTTTGGCGACAGCATGATCACACCTGCAATCTCGGTTCTGTCCGCGGTTGAGGGCCTCGAAATCGTTACGCCGAGGCTCACCCCTTTCGTCATGCCGATCGCTGTCATCATTTTGACTGGACTGTTTCTGATTCAAAAACATGGAACGTCTTTTATCGGAATGTTTTTCGGACCGATTATGGTGCTGTGGTTTTCGGTGCTAGGTCTACTCGGGATCGTGCATATTGCCCATGATCCACAAATTTTGTTCGCATTAAATCCTTATTACGCCATTAAATTTGCGCTTGCCTACCCGCTGTTAACCTTTTTTGCTTTATCCGCTGTTGTGCTAACTGTAACGGGTGGAGAAGCGCTCTATACAGACATGGGACACTTTGGTCGCCGGCCCATTCGTTGGGCTTGGTTTGGGTTTGTACTTCCGGCGTTAGTGCTGAACTACTTTGGGCAAGGAGCCTTGTTGTTGGCGGATCAAAGCGCCATCGATAACCCATTCTATAAAATGTCTCCTGATTGGGCTTTGATACCCATGGTGATCTTGTCGACACTGGCAGCTGTGATTGCCTCACAGGCTGTGATTTCTGGCGCATTTTCAATTTCACGCCAGGCAATACAGATGGGCCTTTTACCCCGCATGTTAATTGTGCACACCTCGGGTGAGGAAAAAGGACAAATTTATGTGCCGTTCACTAACTGGGTGCTGTTTTTCTGTGTCATTGCACTCGTCCTTGGATTTAAGACTTCGTCAAACCTTGCAGCGGTCTACGGCATTGCAGTGACGGGAACGATGCTAATTGACACTATTTTGATCGTATTTGTGATGAGACTGATCTGGGACTGGTCGTGGTTGAAGACGTCAATTGTTGGCGGTTTTCTGCTCATCGTCGACATTTCATTTTTTTTCGCGAATGCAATCAAAATCCCAGAAGGTGGATGGTTCCCCATTGGCATTGGCCTGATTACTTTTATCGTTCTGACGACATGGCTTAGAGGGCGTAAAGTACTCGGCGCGGAAGTGGCAAAGCAGAGCATGCCCATGGATTTGTTCATTCAGGCGATCGATGATGTACACCGTGTCCGCGGTACCGCCATATTTATGACGAGCTCCCCTAATGGAGTACCCACCGCCCTGCTCCATAACCTAAAACATAATCAGATTTTGCATGAACGGGTTGTGCTCATGACTGTGCATACCGCTGATACGCCTTTTGTGAACGCTGACCAACGGCTGACCTACGAAGACTTAGGCAAAGGCTTTAGCCGAATCGTAGTGCGCTATGGTTTCATGGAAAACCCAGATGTTCCTAAAGCACTCACGCTTTGTGAAAAATACGGTCAAACCTTTGACATGATGTCGACCACATTCTATCTATCACGTGAGACGGTTGTCCCTTCTGGCAAGCGCAGTGTCTGGGCGATGCGTGCGCAGCTTTTCAGGATCATGTCTAAGAACGCGACGAGTGCGACCGACTTTTTTAAAATCCCGGCTAACCGCGTCGTTGAGCTCGGCACCCAACTTGTAATTTAAACACCATGTCAAAGATCGAGCTTGAATTTCGTAGTGACAATTGCGGACGCGCCGCACCTGAAATCGTAGAGGCGGTTGTTAAAAGCAATCAAAGTACCGCACTCGGATACGGCGCCGATGAGCAAACGCGTGCACTGCAGGCGCAGATGAGTGCGTTATTTGAGCGCTCTGTGCGAGTGTTCCCTATACCTACCGGGACTGGCGCAAACGCCCTGTCACTGGCGGCGACCACTACGCCTTTCTCCGCGGTCTATTGCAGCCCAGAGTCGCACATCAACACTTCAGAATGTAACGCTGCGGGTTTCTTTGGTTCAGGCTTAAAAGTCACAACCTTGTCGGGACAATTTGGCAAGCTCGATCCGTTCGCACTGGATCGCGCGGCTGCGACAGCTGGCCGAGGCCAAGCGCATAAAAGTCAACCGGCGGCGGTCAATCTAGTCCAAGCAACAGATCTCGGTGCTGTGTATCAATGCCATGAGGTTGCTCAACTTGGCGACGTTGCGAAGCGCCACGGGCTGGTCATGCATATGGATGGCGCACGCTTTGCTAACGCAGTGGCACACTTGGGTTGTACACCCGCCGAACTCACATGGAAGGCGGGTGTTGACATCCTGTCATTCGGTGTCACAAAAAACGGCGGTCTCTTAACCGATGCAATCGTTGTGTTCAATGACGAGATTGCAAACAATATCGGCTTTCACCTCAGGCGTGCTGGCATGATTTGGTCAAAGATGCGTTTCGCCTCTGCACAAGTTCTTGCCTATATTCAGGACGACTTATGGTTGCGCTTAGCTGCCGGGTCTAATCACGCAGCAAGCACACTTGCACTTGCCATACAAGCAATCGAAGACACCCGTATCATCGCCCCTGTTCAGGCAAACGAGTTATTTCTTTCGATGCGCCCAGCAGCCCTCGATCAGTTAGCCGCCAGTGGCGTACTCTTTTATCGCAGAGGTCCTGATCTCGCTCGACTGGTCTGTCGGTGGGATACAACTGAGCAAGAAGTCCAACAATTGATTGCTCGAGTGCAGCAGGCTGCTGCCGCAAGTCAATCTAGCGCTTAAGCTTCTTGAGCTGCTCCGCAAGCTGTGTGTACCCCTTCGAACTACATGGATCGCCCTGATAACTTGAGCTTGGATTTTTTGAGTAGCTCAAGGTTAATGCCTGTGTAGCTGAAGCTTCCAAAGCCCCCACCACCAAAGCCTAGAAGAAGAAATGAGTCGGGATGACATTCCACACTAGCTCCCGACTGCGTTAACAACGTCATCCTACGTGAGACCACCAACGGGAAAAAAGGATAGACACGATTCGGCTTGCATCGCAGCCGCACAAACAAATAAAGCGTTTGAATCGCTACCAATTTACTAGACACTCGCTGAGTCGGCTGCCCACTATCGTCGAGCTCCCAGTGCTTTCGTGGGTAGTCATACGGAGAATTAAGGATTGGCCTTTCAAAGAATGGGTTTTCTGCCGGAGTCATTTTTGATTATTAGGTTAGAACACAGAATTTATGTTTTTTGTTACCAATGTGATTAATGGTAACTGCTTAGGATGTTTTTTGATATGACGACGTTGCGACAAATGTAGGCAGTCTCCGACACTATTTTTTACACGAACTTCAATTTTTTGCTAATTGTTCGTGCAGAACAAGGTGTAAAGGTAGCCGGGGGGACCCAAATGAATTTTGGGGGGTTGGGGTATGAGGGGTGTCGCTTGGCTGAAATCGACAAGGGGTGGGGTGTCGCTGGGAAGAAACAAGGGCGGCGAAGCGCGACCGGTCCGTGTAATGCAAGCAACCAGCGGTCGTGTCGACTCTCACTTGACTTGGAATCAAGCAAATATTTTTGGGTATGCTTTTGGGTATGTATAAATAAAAAAAGCGCCCCGAGAGGAGCATGATCATTGACTTCATGGCGGAGCAGCCCGACCACATCACAAACCGCCTTAGGCGCTGAAATCTCAGGATTTTGGGTTTTGGTCTGCGGAAGGGATACTAACTACTCGCTTAAAACGCCATCCGCAAACCAACACTGCCACCGTACAGCGTCTGACCCGTTCTAGCCTCAGCAGAGACCCCCGCATAGGCGTAAGCACTATCGGCCACTTTAATCGTGCCGTATAAGCCTGCTTGCACAAATCCTGTTCCTGCTGTGGGGACGGTGACACTGCTTGAGTAACCACCGAGTGTGGTGTTCAAGCTTGGGTTAAGCAAGCCCTGCGAGTCCGCACCGATGGCGAGATTGGCGCGATAGGTATATCCCTGTTTAAGCGGGTCTTTATTCAGCGAACCTGCTCCCACACCGATGACTGCACGGACGCCATTGGTATTCATTCGTCCGACATTAAGCGCCGCTGCACTGCTGCCCTCATCGTAGGCGGCTTGGCCCACGTACTGGTAAGTGAGTCGTACATAAGGAGTGATACGCACATCACTGGTCTCAAACGGACGACTCAGGCCCACGCTTACCAGCGCATCATTACCCATCACCGCTTTGCTGCTAAAGCTGCCGGTGTAGCCCGTTGGGTCGTTACGCGACAGGTTGGTTGCACTCAAGCCCACACTTACCATGCCATCCAGCACATAATCTTGCAGTATCGACCTCTTGCCGTAAGCGAACACCGAGCCTTGCTGAACCGTGCTGTTGCCACCTGTGGCGGTGACTGTCGTATTCGATAAAGCAAAACCACCGCCGAGCTTTAAGCCCAACTCAGAATTTGTATACGCATCCGCGCCGAGTACGACTTGGTAAAGATTATTGTTGAAGCCGTTTGTGCCGTGATTGCTCGTGCGCTCACCGCGCTGATAGGCGATCTCGCCCCAAACTGTGCCATCCGCTACAGCCGCACTCGTCACGTTCGCTTGGTTGGGGTTGACCGCGGGATTTGTGCTCATGCTTGCGGTGGGTAGGCCCGAGGGGTTGGTTCCGCTCAGGCCGCCGGTCAACACCGCTTGATTTAAGGCAGGATTGCTCTGGCCAAGTGCCACGGGATAGTCGCTTAGGCGCGCCAACACCGATTGCTGCACGCGTTGCGTGGTTTGGGGCAAGGTGGCAACCGAGGCTGCATGAATCCCACCGGCAAGCGCTTGGGCAAAGCTCGGTAGGCTTGAGGCCGTTTGACCCGCTGCGGCGTACAGCAACGCATCTTGTCTTGCGGTCGCTGTGCCTTGACTATTCACCCCTAGCAATTGATCGAGCACACTAGCAACTTGCTTCGCATTCGTGGTGCTTGATGCAAGTGTCGTTGCGTACGAGATCGGCGTCACAGCCAGATCGATGCTGTGGCTGTTATTGACGTTATAGAACGCTACGAACTGCGTGCCGCTTGTTAACTCTGCGGGTTGTATCAGTGTCGTAAAGCGCCCGGTGATGCCACCGCCAGCAACAACCATACGAAACATGTCACCCAATGCTGGCACGTAAATACTGCTACCGTAGCCAGGTTCAGTCGACGTAAAGAGGTTTGCTAGGCGCGGCGCTAGGGTTGCACCACTGTTGATCGTGAACTGATTGTCTATGGTCAATAATGAGTAGTAGCCTGAGGCACCCACGGGTGTCGCAAGACTTGCTTGTGTCAGGCCCGCGATATCTTGCTGGTAGGTTGAGCCCGAGTTCATCACCACATTGTTCGATGCTGCTAAATAGCCTGGCGAGTTACCAGGTTTGAGCACGCCCGCGACTGTTAGGTTGCCAGCAATCGTACCCGTACCCATGAGTGAGCCCGCCGATGCCACGTACACATCACCCGTGCCTGTGGGCGAACCGCCTGCGAGCGATAACGTGCCGCCTGAAACCGTCGTGCCACCACTGTAGGTGTTCGCACCACTCATCACAGTCATACCCGCACCTGTGAACGTTAAACTGCCAGCACCCGAGAACACACCCGAGAGGGTTGCAGTGCCTGAGCTTGGGTTCTGGATAGTGCTTGCGCTTGAGACGCTAAAGGCTGCGCCCGAGCTGTCGCTAGGCAAGAGTACCAGCGTGCCACCCGCTAATACCGGGCTCGCACCAAGCGAGGATAAGCCGACAGTCGCGCCGCTTGTGATGATTGTGATGGTTGCGCCACCTGAGCCAGAGGATGACGATGACACTGGCACTGTGAGTAACTCAGATATCGCATATATTGGTTGTTCCCCACCTGCGCTGAAGTCCGACAATGTTATCCAAGTTGAATTTGTCTGCAACGATAAACCAGCGAGAACAAAAGCGGCCCCGAGTGGGTAGTTGTTGCTTCTTGTTCCGTCGCTGTTAGACCCTGTCCACGTAAGCAGCGTGTTTGGAGGGTTCGAGATTGGATCTAATCCGTTAATTGTAAGAATCCCACCATTTTCAGCCAAAAAACCACTTCTCCACAGCCCATTTCCAGTGGTCAGAAGACTTCTCGCAAAGAGTCTGCCGTCCGAGAGATAAATCGGCACATTCGTCTCAACGCCACCGACGTTATCGCGAGCGTTGACGGCAGATGTGGAAACAACAGCTTTCCAATTGATTATCGAGCCTCCGAAGGTTGCACCATTGGCATTTTGTTGAACAAATGTGTTGTAGTAAATGATGTTGTTCGACGTTGCTGCGGTGACAGCTGACGTCACAACAATAAACCGGAACGTGGAGCCCTCAGCAAGGCCTGATGGCGCATTGAGTGGGGCGGCTTCTAGGAAAACCGAAAAGCCAATCGCGAAGAACATCACAACAGAAGCGGCAAAGCGTTTCATACTAATTTCCAAAAGGTTTGGCTGTCATGAGGGAACGACCGCAGAGGTGTGGCGCGGTGCGTCAAGGCGATCAGCCTCAAGTGCGTAAGGGTCGTAACGCTCAGAGATAAAGTCATCTACGGTCAAGCAAGGCTATGATGTTTATACGTTAGCGATTCCAGTTGGCCGCAAAGCGCACAAAGCACTGATCAAAATAACGGCTCGAGGGGGTCAACCTACAACCAGACCGAGGGTAAACATATAAAATAAATTAAGTAACATTTATTGGAGCAAAGATACGCCAATTAGCTCAATCGGAATCGTATCTTTGACTCAAATCAAACGCAACTTATTTTCGAGTGCGCGCGGGGAGCGCGATTTAATAGGTCGCAGGAAGGACCTAAGTTAATTTCAAAATCAAGCGCCGCCTGCTTGGTCACCCATTTAGGTACAAGGCACCTTTGGGTTGCTTGTTAAGACCGCATCCGAGCTAAACAGCTCGAGCAGTGTGCAATAAAAATAAAAATAAAAAAATTACCGGTACTTTAAAAAGTGACGGGGGGGTGTTTTCAAAAACTTGGTTATCGTTCGTGCAGAACAAGGTGTAAAGGCACGGGGATGGGACCCAAATGGATTGAGGGGGGGTGGGGGTACGGTGGGGTGTCGGTTGGCTGAAATCGACAAGGGGTGGGGATCCCTGCAGAGACAAATCAACGGCGACTAAGCGCGATCGATCCGTGTACTGCAAGTAACCAGCAGGCTTAATCAGCTCTCCCACTTGCACACAAATAATGGTTGACACCCATTCAGCGCCGATATTATAAAAGAGGTGAATTTTTTTAAATGCCTTTAACTGGTGTTAGCTTCTGCTGCGCCGGTAACCCACTTGGAGTTTGCGATGAACATTGAACTTGATGAAGTTGTTGTACAAGATGTTTCTGATGAAGCACTGGAGCTGGCTGCCGGTAGTGAGGGGGATGTACGGATTGGAGCTAGTTGTCTGACATTATTTACTTGTAATGCCTATGGTAAATGTACCTGTTAATTTATGAGTTGTTTTGCTTGTTTGGCTATTGCTGACCGGCAACCCTAGACCTTGGAGTTTGCGATGAACATTGAACTTGAAGAAGTTGTTGTGCAGGATGTCTCTGATGATGCACTGGAGCAGGCTGCGGGTGGCGCGCTGGGGGGAATCTGGCGGACTTACACATTGGAACCCGCTTGTTGCTGAATCAACTATCAGGCTGCGTAGGTGTTAGCTTCTGCTGCACCGGTAACCTTAGACCTTGGAGTCTGCTATGAATATTGAACTTGATGAAGTTGTTGTACAGGATGTCTCTGATGACGCACTGGAGATGGCTTCCGGTGGTGCGCAGGCGGGGCTAGCTGGAGCTACCTTTTATACCTTCGGTAATAGTTGCGGCCTCCCTGGGTGTTAACAGGAGGGCAACACACCTGCCTTCGGTAATCATTGCAAAACAGGTGTTAGCCGTCGCTGTGCCGGAAACCCACACCTACTTGGGTACTAGCCACCTTCGGGTGGCTTTTTATCGCCCGAGCAGCATCGTTTGAGCAAAATACAGTGCATAGGTCAGCACAACAAAGCCGTCGATTTGTGGGGGTGGGGATAAGGTGGGGTCGAGCCAGACAAGATTGAAACTAGTTGGATTTCACTTAGTTTGCGAGACGCGAATATAAACTGCCGCTGCCATTGATCCAAGAACTTAGATCACTCGTTACTTGTATTGACCGCACAAACGGCAACCGAACGGTAACCAGCAAGCAAAGTTTCTAAGACAAACAAAAAGGGTTAGCCTCTTGTGAAAGCTAACCCTTTGATATATCTGGTCGGAACGGAAGGATTTGAACCTTCGACCCCTTGCACCCCATGCAAGTGCGCTACCAGGCTGCGCTACGCCCCGAAAGATTAAAAGTATAGCAGAGGCAATCAGGTCCTGCCGAGTCGCAACGACTAGCCGAGCTTGAGCTGACCACTCGGTGGATGGCGGCTCTGTGCATGGATCAACATATCACGAATACTGTTGAGCTCCGTGCGCAAGGCATTGAGCTCTTGCGCAGTCAGGCGTACCGCCGCATCGGGGTCTTGCTGCGGAACTTCGCGCCCCTCCCCTAAACGATTCCGTGCGCCGCTGATCGTAAAGCCCTGCTCATATAGCAGCTCACGGATCTTGCGAATCAATAGGACCTCGTGATGCTGATAGTAGCGTCGGTTACCCCGACGCTTCACAGGTTTGAGCTGGGTGAATTCCTGTTCCCAATAGCGCAGCACATGGGGCTTTACGCCGCAAAGGTCACTCACCTCACCGATTGTGAAGTAACGCTTTGCCGGAATCGGTGGTAGTACAAACGGCTTGTCTGAAATCGTCATAACCTGAGCTTAATACGAATGTCGGTAGTAAGGCCGCAACCGATTAAATCGACGGTTGCTCTGGGTGCTCCACTGCACCTTTGAGCTTTTGGCTAGCGTGAAACGTTACGACACGGCGAGCTGCAATTGGGATTGTTTCACCGGTCTTAGGGTTTCGCCCGGGACGTGGGGGCTTGTGACGAACTTGAAAGTTACCAAATCCGGAAAGCTTTACAGGCTCTCCCCGAGCCAGCGCGTCACGGATCTCTTCAAAGAAAGTATCAACAATGTCTTTGGCCTCGCGCTTATTCAGCCCGACGCGGTCGAACAATAGCTCTGCGAGCTCCGCTTTGGTCAGTGTGCGAGGTTCAATCATAAGTCAGATCAACTTTAAAACGTTTTATAGTTACCGGGGCGCGCCTAGCGAGCACGTGCTTGATGCTCGGTCTCAAGTGCTTGGCGGATTTTCACTACGCACGCATCCACACGAGCATCATCGAGCGTCACTTCAGTGTCTTGCAAACTAAAGCGGAAAGCAAGACTCTTTTCCTCTGCCGCTTGCTTAGACGGATCCTTCCATTGGTCAAAGAGTCGCACATCCTGTACCACCCTCAAACTTTCGTCAGCTGCGATCGTACGCCCAATAGTATCCAATAAGGACTGTACTGTTTTATCGGTAGAAACCCATATAGCTAAGTCTCGCTGAACCACAGGCTGCTTTGAGAGCTCTTTTACCGTAGGCATCGCAATCGTACAAAGCGAATCGTAGGTTAGCTCAAATAGCACAGGCGCAGTACCTAGTTCTTGCTCCTGCACCCACTTCGGATGCAGCTCACCGATTAGTCCAATCTGTTTACCGTCCAGCAGAATTTGGGCGCTGCGGCCAGGGTGCAGTAGCGGATGTGCCAATGCAACAAAACGCAAGTCGGCCAACCGCCCATCGAGCAAAACCTCGACATCCCGTTTTACATCAAAAAAGTCAACATTCTTCGTCGCTAGCCCCCATTGATCAGGATTTGTCCCACCCCAGACAGCACCTGCGAGCTTTTGCGGTTGTTCAATACCTGCCACGGTTAGTGGGCCATCCTTGACCTGATCGTTCCTAGAGAACACTCTTCCAAGTTCAAATACACGTACCCGAGACTGTTTACGGTTCGCGTTATAGCGGATGTTGGCAACGAGTCCTGGAAGCAAGGACGTACGCATGACCGCTAATTGGCTCGCAATTGGATTGAGAAGCCGAATGGGATCTTTTGTCCCGAGCATGTCATGCTCCCAGACATCCTCGACAAATGAAAAATTAATAACTTCTTGGTAGTCTAAGCCAGCCATTTCAGCGCGGATGGTATGGGCCGATC
This sequence comes from Burkholderiaceae bacterium, assembly GCA_044376975.1. GTDB lineage: Bacteria > Pseudomonadota > Gammaproteobacteria > Burkholderiales > Burkholderiaceae_B > Zwartia. The sequence continues at coordinate 27,061 of JBILJY010000005.1, forward strand.
TTTGGATCTCCGGCGCCTGTCGCATGACTGCAGCGGCAACCGGTGGATTGGCTGGAATGTTATCGAAGCCGATGATGCGGGCGACCTCTTCAATCAAATCCTCTTCAATTGCGATATCGAAGCGAAACGATGGTGGGGTCACGATGAACGCATCTGCGGTCGCGTTAAAAACGAATCCAAGACGCTCAAACGTTGTTGAAACTTGAGCATGCGAAACAGGTATGCCTAGCACGCGTTGACAGCGTGCCAATCGCATAGTCACCTGCTGTCGTTTTGGCATGTTGACGTGTTGATCGTCAATGGGACCCGCTTGTCCACCGCATATGTCAAGAATCAGCCCCGTAATCAAATCGAGGTGTTCAGGGATTTGCTCGAAATCAACACCCCGCTCGAAGCGGTGGCTAGCTTCGGAGCTGATTTTGAGCTTGCGCGCCCGACCGGCAATTGCCTGCGGCCACCAAAAAGCCGCTTCCACATAAATATTGGATGTATCGAGCGTAACGGCTGTGCTCGCGCCACCCATAATCCCAGCAAGACTCTCGGGCTGTGCGCCGCTTGCTATTACGCCCATCGAGGTATCGAGCTTAATCGTTTGCTCGTTCAGCAATGTGAGCGACTCACCCTCACGAGCCCACCGTACCTCGAGGCTCTGTTCGGGGATCCGATCAAGGTCAAATACATGCGTCGGCCGGCCAAGTTCGAGCATGACGTAGTTAGAAATGTCGACTAAGGCACTGACCGAGCGTTGACCTGCTCGCTCGAGGCGCTGTACTAGCCACGCGGGAGTTTGAGCGCGCGCATTCACGCCGCGCATCACACGCCCTGCAAAGCGTCCACAGAGGTCAGGGGCAGTGACCGAGACGCGCAACACGTCTTGGATGGAGGCCTTGATCGCACGAGAAGCCGGCGGCATTAGCTCGGCTCCAGTCAGCGCAGATACTTCACGCGCGACGCCAAGAATTGACAGACAATCTGCGCGATTCGGCGTGAGTTTCAGGGTGAATAACGTATCGTCTAAATCCAAGGCCGTTCTTACATCTGTGCCCGGAGCCAAACTCGTGTCCAACACAAGCAGGCCAGCATGATCTTGAGAAAGGCCAAGCTCGCGCGCAGAACAAAGCATCCCGGAGGACTCAACGCCGCGCATTTTTGCGACACCAATCTTCAACTCGCCAGGAAGCACAGCCCCCACGGTTGCAAGCGGCACATTGATTCCAGCAGCGGCATTCGGTGCACCGCATACGATCTGCAATAACGAGCCCGCACCTGTATCCACCTGGCAGACGCGTAGCTTGTCGGCATTGGGATGAGGCTCGGCGCTAACGATACGTGCAACAACGACCCCTGAAAAACCTGGGGCAACAGGATTGGCCTCTTCGACTTCAAGACCCGCCATCGTCAGCCGATGTGAAAGCTCGTCCGTGCTCAGTTTAGGATTGACCAGAGCACGTAGCCAAGATTCGGAAAATTGCATGTTGAACCGTACCGGTTTAAAACTAATTAATCGTTGAACTGCTGCAAGAAGCGCAGATCGCCTTCAAAAAACTGACGCAAGTCATTCACACCATAGCGCAGCATCGTCAAGCGCTCGAGGCCTGAGCCAAACGCAAAGCCAATGTAACGCTCAGGGTCTAAACCAAAGTTCCGTACAACGTCGGGATGGACCTGACCCGAGCCCGAAATCTCTAGCCAACGCCCTTTGTTCGGACCTGACGTAAACATCATGTCGATTTCGGCGGATGGCTCCGTGAAAGGAAAGAAGGATGGCCGAAAACGAAGAACCAAATCGTCTGTTTCAAAAAAACAGCGCAAGAAGTTCGTATACACACCCTTGAGGTCTGCAAACGAAATATTCTCATCAATCCATAACCCCTCTACCTGATGAAACATCGGGGAGTGTGTCGCATCGCTGTCGACCCGGTACGTGCGTCCTGGTGCGATGACTTTAATGGGCGGCTTGTTCATCCGCGCATAGCGGACTTGCATCGGACTCGTGTGAGTACGTAACAATAAAGGCAGCCCCTTATCGTCTTTCATGTCGACATAAAAGGTATCTTGCATTGAGCGTGCGGGATGATTCTCTGGATTATTCAGCGCTGTAAAGTTGGTCCAATCGTTCTCGATCTCAGGGCCATCCGCCACGTCGAAACCAATCGATTTAAAAATCTCCTCAACGCGATGCCAGGTACGGATCACGGGGTGAATACCGCCCTTCCCGCGACCACGACCCGGTAGCGTCACATCAATCGTCTCGCTCGCTAAGCGCATGTGCAACTCTGCCTGCGCTAATTGCGCACGGCGCGCATTGAGCAAACCTTCAATTTCCTGCTTAATCTGGTTGATCCGCGCGCCTTCCGTGCGCTTAGCGTCCGCGTCTAGCTTAGCGAGCCCTTTCAACATTTCAGTCAACGAGCCTTGCTTACCTAGGAACTTTGCTTTCGCATTCTCAAGGGCAGCGGCGTCTGCAGCCAGTTCAAACTGCGCACGCGCCTGCTCAATCAGGTCGGTAGCTAATCCAGTCATCTTTATAAAGCCTTCAGGAAACACTGCTTAAAAATGCAAACGGAGCCCAGCAGGCCCCGTCCACATGTAGATCGCGCGATGCTTACGCAGCCAACGCAGATTTGACCTGATTGACGACAGCTGCAAAACCAGCCTTGTCATGCACGGCCATATCGGCAAGGACTTTACGATCGAGCTCAATCGCAGCCTTTTTCAGGCCAGCAACAAACACACTGTATGTCACGCCGTGCTCGCGCACCGCTGCGTTGATACGTGTGATCCACAACGCACGGAATGTGCGCTTTTTGTTGCGACGGTCACGATATGCGTATTGACCAGCACGCATAACTGCTTGCTTAGCGATACGAAACACATTACCGCGACGACCACGGTAGCCTTTAGCGGCCGAAATAACTTTTTTGTGACGGGCTCTTGCCGTTACACCACGTTTTACGCGAGGCATTTAGTATCTCCTATCAAGCGAAAGGCATCATGGCTTTTACAGAAGCCACGTTGGATTTGTCTACCGCTGCTGAACCGCGCAATTGGCGCTTGTTCTTCGTGGTTTTTTTGGTAAGGATGTGGCGCTTAAACGCCTGACCCCGCTTGATCGATCCGCTTCCGCGAACCTGGAAGCGCTTTGCAGCGCTCTTTTTCGTCTTCATCTTAGGCATTGCAATTCCTATTGCTTAAAATTGTGTTCTGAAGGTGCCTTGCCTGATTGTCGCAAGCAACAATCGCAAGTCTTGGAAACCCTAGAGCCACTTCTTAGTAACGCTCGTTCAACTATCAGCTTCCTTGCACACCGCCCCGTAGGTATTTAGGATGCAGTT
>JBILJY010000112.1:0-8845 GCA_044376975.1 Burkholderiaceae bacterium
GACAGTGAATAATGAAAAAGTCATAATGTAGGGCTTGGGGTCGGTAGCTCAGTTGGTTAGAGCAGCGGACTTTTAATCCGTTGGTCGCGAGTTCGAGTCTCGCCCGACCCACCAAGATAATTATTGAAATCAATGGCTTACATTAAAGTAAGTCATTTTTTTTGCCTAGCGCATCACTACGCATTGGCTACGCACTTTTCCACTTCTTCTTGTCCATTGCGCGTTACCTTGGATGCATCGCTGCGCCCTCGTTGCAGCGAGGAGGAACTCGCTACCAAATTGATGGTGAGTGATAACGCGATGGCACAAAACAATAAGCGCTAGACAAGGCCCATGGCCGCAGCTCTTGCGCGAGCATGTCAGGTGATGCACAAAAGAACGCATGCCGATCGTGAAAAAAATCTATATGCAAGAATGGCAGTTGCTCGGTCAATAATTAGCCAAAATGGATATCTTCGATTACATTGAGGCGGTTTACAAAAGAACTCAGCGTCACAGATTTCTGTGTGACGTCACCCCAGAGGCGTATGCGCGTGCCTCGGTTTGAGGCTTGGAACTGTCTAAATACCTTGGGTGTGCCAGTCCGAATATTCAATATAAGAAATAAACAAAAGGAGCGACAACATGAAATCAATAAATAAGAAAGAGTCAACGACTTCACGCATCACACGCCGACAGATTCTTAAAGGTATTTCGTTGGGCCTGCTTGGGGGTGCCGGACCATGGATTACAACGTCGGCGCGTGCAGCTGGGCAACTAACAGTGATCTTGAATCAAGGCTTGCTAGCCAAACTTTGGATCGACGAATTAAATCCTAAGTTTGAAAAAGAAACTGGCGCCAAGCTCAATATTCAACAGTCCGTCACGGGCAACATGCTCGCGATGTTACGCACTCAGAAAGATAATCCACCAGATCTGTTGCAATTCTCAGAGGCTGGAGTTTTTCTGGCGCGTGATACCGGACTGTTGCGTCAGATCGATCGATCAAAGATTCCGAACTGGAAGTTCATGAGTAAGGAGTTTGATGTCGCTGATGGGTTTTCGGCCGGCATGATCGATGCAATGAACACCATTTTCTACAACACAAATCAGCAAAAGAAACCACCGACTTCATGGGCTGAGCTTTGGGAGCCTTCCAACAAGGGTAGGATCGCGATTCCACCCATCACGTGGAACAATGGTGTTCGCATGGTTCTGACTGCGGCTCAAATCGCGACGGGTAAACCACTCGCGCAGGCGCAGTTTGAATACGAAGCCGGCATTCGCGAGTTGGCCAAACTTAAGAAAAACAACGTGAGGGTATACAGCGACGCCCCCCAGGCGCTGCAGCTTTTGCAGAGCGGTGAAGTCCCTCTCGTTCCTTTCTACTTGGCCTTTGCGGCGCCTTTGATTGCTAAAGGTGCGCCTATTTACCCTGCAACTGATCTAAAAGAGGGTAAGCAAGGTGAAATTGTTGGATTGAATATGCCGACAAATGCCAAAAATGTTGAACTGGCCAATCAGTACATCAACATGAGCCTGGATAAAGGTTTTCAGCAAAAGATAGACGATGTGTTGCGTGCTCGCTGCGCCCACGTGGATATCAAGCCTTCGGCTGAAACCCAAAAACTTCTTGGTCCAGCTGGCAATACCACCTATGCTGATTGGGGATTTTTGTCGAAGAATCGTCCCAAAATCACAGAAATGTGGAACGAGGTGTTTAGCTGATCATCGCGAGAAAAAGCGGCGAATTAGATGGGACAATTCACCAGCACAGTCAGAATCACGGGATCGCGGGACAGTTTCTGGTCCCGCTATTCGGGTGCGTTGTTCCTGTTGGCGCCGCTACTCGTTTTTTTGATCATTTTTTATGTTATCCCGTTCGCGCATATGCTGCGGGAAAGCTTTCAATACGCTTCTAGTGATACTCAAGCCGGCGAAGGCTTGACGTTGCATCAGTACATCAAGACATGGTCGAGCGCACGCATCGGTAGAGTCATGGAGCGAACATTCCGTATGTCGCTGCTGACAGTCGCGATCACACTTGTACTTTCCTATCCGATTGCTTTATTACTGTTGAGGCTAAAGTCCTCCATCAGGACGATCATTTTGTTAGTGATCTTCATTTCGCTTGCGTCTAGCCTAATCGTGCGTAACTATGGTTGGGTGGTCGTGTTGGCGGACAAAGGCGCGCTGAATGCATTGATTCAAGCCTTAGGGTTGATGGATAAGCCAGTGCGGTTGATGTACTCGGAGGTCGCCATCGTGATCGGGCTTGTACATTTCTCGATCCCTTTTATGGTGCTGCCAATTTATAGCTCTTTGCTACGACAGCCAAGTTCGCTTCAAGAGGCCTCGCAATCACTCGGTGGTAACGCCTGGCAGACTTTTTCAAAAATCACTTTGCCCTTGAGTTTGCCGGGAGTGTTTGGCGGAACTGTGTTGACATTTGCCTTGAGTATGAGCGCCTATGTCACACCGCTTATGCTGGGATCTCCATCATCTTCGATGATTTCTCAAGTTGCTGCAGAGCAGTTACTCATTCAGTTGAATTTTCCTTACGGCGCAGCGATTATCGTGACGTTGACGGTGCTGACATTCTTGATTGTCGCGGCCTATGCCACCTTGCTTAGGAAAGTGTTTCGTGCAGACGTCTAGCGCAGCCCCTGCCACCACTCTGTTTGATCGAATCGTCGGCTTTTTGGCTTGGCTAGCACTGATTTTTCTATTGTTTCCCGTGGTGCTAACCGCGATTGTTTCGCTGAACGACTCTTTTTTTATTGAGTTCCCCCCCAAAGCACTTTCGTTCAAGTGGTATTTCAATATTGTCAATATTCACGCGATCGGACGATCCACACTTATTAGTGCCTCAATCGCATTGTCTGCGGCCTTGCTTTGCACCACACTTGCCATCGCGGCAAGCCTGGCAATCAGTCGCTATCAATTCTCGGGGAAGGCTTTTCTCACAGCCTTCTTGCTATCACCCATTACGATGCCCATGGTGGCAGTCGGGATTGCACTGATCCAGTTCTTTATTATGATCGGTGCTGCTTTTACTTGGTACAGCCTGTTGATTGGCCACATGGTCCTAGTGATTGCCTACCCCATTCGAACGCTGCTTGCGTCCTTGACGCTGATGAATCCTTCGTTAGAGGAGGCGGCTACCTCGCTGGGCGCGAGTAAGTTCAAGGCCTTTTGGACCGTGACATTGCCTCAAATGAAACCCGGTCTGATTAGTGGTTTTCTTTTTGCGTTTTTAATCAGTTTTGATAACTATCCGATCAGTGTTTTCCTGGTGCGCGGTGGCCTTAGCACCATGCCGATCGAAGTCTTCAACTACATTTCCCAAAATCTTGATCCGACTCCGGCTGCGTTCTCGACTCTGTATGTAATCGTGATTAGTTTGATCATTGCATATGCCGAGCGTCGTTATCGAATCGTTTCCTATTCAATTCAATAATAGAACCCTATGAGCGGACTCGAACTAGAAGATATTAATGTATGGCTCAATGGCCAGAAAATTCTGCATGATGTCAACATTTCTATTGCAAAAGGTGAATGCGTCGCTTTGTTAGGTCCCTCAGGATGCGGTAAGACTACAACATTAAGAACAATCGCTGGATTTATTCATCCGCAGGCGGGGGATGTGCGTATATCGGGTCAGTCCTGCGTCGACTTGCCTCCCAACAGACGTAATGTTGGTTTGGTGTTTCAAGACTATGCGCTATTTCCGCATATGACCGTCGCCCAAAATGTGGGGTACGGATTACGCATGCGAAAGCGTAGTGATTCCGAGTCTGAAAAGCTGGTCCATCAGTTCCTTGAGATGGTTCAACTTGATCATGTTAAGGATCGTATGCCTCAAAGCCTTTCAGGTGGTCAGCGACAGCGAGTTGCGCTTGCGCGGGCACTGGTGATCAAGCCTGATATTCTCCTGCTGGATGAGCCTCTGGGGGCCTTGGACCGTAAGTTGCGCGACCAAATGCAAGTCGAGCTCAAGCAGCTTCAAAAACAATTGGGCGTCACGACTATTATTGTGACGCATGACCAAGAGGAAGCCTTGTCACTTGCGGACCGTGTTGCCGTTATGTTTGGCGGGAAGATACGCGAAATAGGCACACCGCAGTCTTTGTATGACCGTCCGAAGCATCGGGATGTAATGGATTTTTTGGGAAGCTCGAATTTGTTTCGCTGTACTGTGACGCACGTCAGTGAGGACGGGGTGACTGTAAGTGGTCCGGGTGGATTTCAGACGGTACTTAACCGCACTGATTTTCAACTTAACCAAAACGTTTTGGTTGGTATTCGACCTGAGCACCTTTCAATCGAGCGTGCTGTGGCGGATTCTCCGCGCGCGAGCGTCAGTGGTACGGTTCACGAAACCGTCTACAAAGGTAGTCTGATGGAGGTTTTGATCAAAACAACGGACGACCATATTTTTCGTGCTGCTGTAAGCCCTAGATCTCTCACGCACGGGCAAATTGAAAGTGGTGCCGCAATCAGTCTTGTTCTTGAGAAAGATTTCATTCAAATTTTTCAAGATTAATCAAAAGGAACCAGTGATGCAGCGAAAAGTGAATGATGTCGGAGGGCTGCCAAGCACACCGATTGACCATGAAGAGCATGACCCAACTTTTTTTGAGAAACGCATTGATGCAATGTTGATGCTGTTGACGAGCCCAAAGGTCCATGCCTTTTCTGTTGACGCCTTGCGACGAGCTATCGAAGAAAACACTGCGGATGACTACACTAAGCGCGGGTATTACGAGAAATGGCTGAAGGCGATTCGTCAGCTGCTCATCGAGCAGGGGATTGTGTCTGAGGCCGAGATTATTGAACGAATTGATGCGATAAAAAAGAGGAAAAATTAAATACCATGAGTGACCATTTCGCAGATGCCCCCAAACCAAGTTTTAAAGCCGGAGATCGTGTCATGGTCAAGCTCGGCCCTCCGGAAGCGCACTGCCGCACACCAACCTACCTGCGTGGGACGTCGGGCGAGGTGGTCGAGCTAGTCGGCCACTACCACAACCCTTCCCTGCTTGCCTTTCATAAGCCAGGACTTCCTAAGGTGTGGCTCTATCGCGTGCGTTTCAAACAAACCAGCATCTGGGATCAATATAAAGGCTCTGAGCGTGACTGTGTCATGGCTGATCTTTACGAGCATTGGTTAATGCCAACCAAGGAGCAATAGCATGACGAACTCTAATCCTCACGAGCACAATCATGGTCACGATCACGACCATGACCACGACCACGACCATGACCACCATCCGATTAATGCGGATCATGAACCCGAGAGTGATGACCGCTATCTTGAGCAAGCCTTGAGGGAGTTGTTAGATGAAAAGGGCGTTGTCACTGCAACGCAAATCGCTCAGCAGATTGATATTCAAGACAGCCGAACCCCAGCGCTGGGTGCGAAGGTTGTTGCGAAGGCGTGGACAGACCCAGTATTTAAACAGGCGCTGCTTGCCAAGCCACTTGAGACAATTAATCGAACCTTTGATTTGACGATTAACACTCCACTGGAATTGGTGGTTTTAGAAAACACCCCTGAGCTGCATAACATGGTGGTCTGTACGTTGTGCTCCTGTTATCCGCGTATGCTCTTGGGAATACCTCCTGCTTGGTACAAGTCGACAGAGTACCGGTCCAGAGTAGTGGTAGATCCGCGCGCGGTACTTGAGGAGTTTGGTACAAAAATCCCTACCTCCACCGAAATTCGCGTGGCAGACAGTACAGCAGACGTTCGCTATTTGGTTCTGCCCCTTCGGCCTAAAGGGACTGCGCTCATGACAGAAGCCCAGCTCGAGGCACTTGTTACGCGTGACGCCATGATTGGCACAGCTGTGCCTAGTATAGGATCAGGTCTGTACCTCAATGGTGATGGGTAGGCGTGTCATGATTACGTAACAACAAAAGACTTCAATCATTGGGTTAATTCCCCACTTTTAGGAGTCATCATGATTAAACGCCTCGCCCTATCCCTATCGTTTATTGCCCTCTTGTCCTCTCACGCTGTCGCTTCAGATGACTGGCGTACAAAATACAAATCTATAACGTTTGGCATCGCTTCAGGTGAAAACATCCAGTCAGGCAATCTGCGCTGGGCACCCATGGGGCCGTATCTTGCCAAATGCATGGGAATTGATAAGGTGACAATGCGCGTTACAAATGACTACTCTGGGGTTATCGAAGCCATGGTTCAGGGTGATGTTCAGCTCGCTTGGCTTGGACCTGCTCAGTATGCCATTGCGCATGACTTACTGAAAGGCGATGTCCAGCCGGTGGCGATGGATATGTCAAAAGACGGCGAACTGGGCTACAAGTGGGTCGTTGTGGTGAAGGCAAACTCTCCATATCAAAAAATTGAAGATCTTAAAGGTAAGTCCATGGGTTGGCCCACTCCAACTTCTGCTTCGGGCTATGTGTTGCCCATGCACTACTTCAGAGAAAAGGGCTATGTTTCAGCCAAAAACGAACCCATCCTTTTTAGTCGGTTAGTCCAAACTGGCTCACATGACAATAGTTTGGTCGCTGTTGTAAACGGTACAGTTGATGCGGCAACAAACTGGTATTACTCACCAACCGCAGGCGCGCATATTCGTGCCGCAGCTGTTGGCACAATCAAGCTCGATGACATTCGCTTTATTTACGAGTCCCCTCGTGTTCCTAATGCTCCTTTCACTACACGTAAAAGCTATCCAGAAGCCATGAAGGCTAAGATCAGTGAGTGTCTAATCAAGATGCCTGAAAATGATAAGGCAGCTTGGGCGGTTGTTGGGAGCAATATTTTTGGAGGGATCGCTCCAACAAATCATGAAGCTTATGTAGACTTCATTGCGCTTCGCCAAGCCGAAAAGAAGAAATGATCCCGAATCAAGCTCGTTCTGCTCCAGGTTTGTTAGTCACTAAAAACCTGGAGCGGCGATTCGGAGAGTCGATTGCAGTCTCTGGGGTCAGTTTCGAGGTGCCTCGTGGTCAGATGGTCGCGATTATTGGTCGCTCCGGTGCGGGAAAATCGACCTTATTAAATTTGACGAATCGTTTGCTGGACCCAAGTTCTGGATCGATCTTCTACGAAGGTCTTGATATCGCGCGCTTGAATGGTGATGCCTTACTAGATTGGCGTCGCAATTGTGCGATGATTTTTCAGCGATTCAACTTAGTCGATCGTTTAGATGTATTGACCAACGTGTTGACGGGCAGACTCAATCATCCTCCAAGATGGCCTAAGCTCTTTGGTCGGTTTTCGGAGGAAGATCGAGATCGTGCGATTGACGCTTTATACACATTGGGTCTGGATAATCAGGCTTTAAAAAGAGCAGATCAATTATCTGGTGGTCAGCAGCAGCGCGTTGCAATCGCACGTGCGCTTGTACAAGAACCCAAAATTATCCTAGCCGACGAACCTGTTGCTTCTCTTGATCCAATCAACTCTAAATCCGTCATGGACGCTCTTCGTACGATCAATCAAGAAAGAGACATTACCGTGCTCTGCAATTTACATTCTGTCCCATTGGCTAAAGAGTATTGTGATCGAATCATTGGCCTGAATGCTGGAAAAATTGTTTTTGACGGAGCATGCTCTGACTTAGGTGAAGAGGAGCTTGTCGAGGTATATGGCAGCCTAACCGAACTCGAAGATGCTCGGTGAGTCAAAAAAACATCATGGTTGCTGGCAATGATTATCATCAGAGTGCTTTGCATTTGAATCATTCTTTAACTAACGCCGCTCTAGCGCGTCAAAGATTTCATGAAGCATTTACGCACAGACGATCACAATTACGTCGTCAATGGGTGATCGCCTCGCTCCTGATGATGATTTTGATAGGGATTTCTTCAGTGATTGGAGAGGTTAACCTTGTTCATCTTTGGGATCGATTGCCCAGATTTACTTCATATTTTGGAAGAATGGTTCCGGAATTGTCATGGGCAACACTTTGGCCTGATCTTACGCGGTGGTACTGGAATGGTTGGACCTGGCTAGCAGCCCTCTGGCAAACGATATTGATTGCAATTTACGCAACATTGATAGGAATAGTATTTGGATATATTGCCTCATTCTTAGCTGCTCGAAATCTTTCACCTCATCCTTCATACACATTTTTCACACGTCGACTGATGGAGCTCGCAAGAACAGTGCCTGAGTTGGTATTTGCTGTGTTATTTGTTTATTCATTTGGATTAGGTCCGCTTGCAGGCGTTCTCGCAATTGGATTGCACTCAATGGGGGCGCTGGGAAAGTTATTTGCCGACGTCGCTGAGAACGTCGACCTCGAGCAAGTCAAAGGTGTGCGTTCAACTGGAGCAAGTTGGAGTCAAACCATGCTGTATGGTGTCACGCCCCAGGTCCTTCCAGATTACTTATCGTATGGATTACTGCGCTTGGAAATCAACGTTCGTGCTGCTTCAATTTTAGGATTTGTTGGGGCAGGTGGTATCGGTCAGGAACTATACACAGCTGTAAAGAGCTTTAATCATACCGATATTTCAGCGATCGTCATCATGTTGATCGTTGCCGTGATTGCGATTGACACATTTTGCTCATGGGTACGCGGACGTGTGATTGGGCGAGACAACCTCAAAGCAATATGAGTTATGACACATGAATAATCCTATACCAATATCTTGGCGAGCACTTCGACCTGAACTTTATCCGCGCAGAGGACTTTCCGCCTGGCGTGGTTATGTCGTGATATTCGTAGTGACTGTATTATTTTTACTAGGACTTGCTGAACTGGATGTGACACTAGAGCGTTTATACAAAGGATCAATAAAACTAGTAGATGTTTTTGGTCTGATGATTCCACCAGAGTCAAAAGGTCGTACGGCTGAATATTTATTCGCCATTGCTGAAACT
>JBILJY010000113.1:0-8633 GCA_044376975.1 Burkholderiaceae bacterium
GACGGTTCGCGGTCTCGTACTCAACGTGTGCGGTGTTAATCGTGATACCGCGCGCACGCTCTTCAGGCGCCGCGTCGATCTGCGCGTACGCTTTCGCTTCGCCGCCAAACTTCTTGGACAACACCGTTGTGATCGCTGCGGTCAGCGTCGTTTTGCCGTGGTCAACGTGGCCAATTGTGCCAACGTTTACGTGTGGTTTGGTGCGTTCGAATTTACCTTTTGCCATGATTTTCCTCTGACTTAATTACTTGCCGCGGGCCGCGATGATTTCTTCGGCCACATTTTTGGGAGCTTCCGAGTAGTGCTTGAATTCCATCGTGTAAGTTGCACGACCTTGCGTCAACGAACGCAGGTTAGTCGCGTAACCAAACATCTCTGCTAGCGGGACTTCGGCCTTAATGACCTTGCCACCACCAACCATGTCATCCATACCTTGCAACATGCCGCGACGTGAGGACAAATCGCCCATCACGGTACCGGCATAATCTTCAGGCGTTTCGACTTCGACGGCCATCATCGGTTCGAGCAGCACAGGGCTGGCCTTGCGCATACCGTCTTTAAACGCCATCGAAGCCGCCATACGGAAGGCGTTTTCGTTTGAGTCCACGTCATGGTACGAACCGAAAAACAGCGTAGCTTTCACGTCAACCACTGGGTAGCCGGCAAGAATGCCGGATGGCAGTGTTTCCTGAATGCCTTTGTCCACCGCAGGGATGTATTCACGAGGAACCACACCGCCTTTAATGGCGTCAACAAATTGGTAGCCGCCGCCAGGTGGTAGGGGCTCAAGCTTGAGCACCACGTGACCGTACTGACCGCGTCCGCCCGACTGCTTAACGAACTTACCTTCGATTTCTTCACAGACCTTGCGAATGGTTTCGCGATACGCCACCTGTGGTTTACCCACGTTGGCCTCTACGCTGAATTCGCGCTTCATGCGGTCAACAATAATTTCGAGGTGTAGTTCACCCATCCCCGAAATAATTGTCTGGCCCGATTCTTCGTCGGTGCGCACGCGGAAAGATGGATCTTCCTGTGCCAGACGCGAAAGAGCCATACCCATTCTCTCTTGGTCGGCTTTCGTCTTTGGTTCGACAGCCTGCGAGATAACGGGCTCAGGGAAGATCATGCGCTCAAGCATGATGTGTGCATCAACATCACACAAGGTCTCGCCAGTCGTCACGTCTTTCAGACCGACCACTGCCGCGATGTCGCCTGCAACCACTTCTTTAATTTCTTCGCGGTTGTTTGCATGCATTTGCAGAATACGACCGATACGCTCTTTCTTTCCCTTGATCGGGTTGTAAATCGTATCGCCGGATTTCAACACGCCTGAATACACACGAACAAACGTCAGCTGGCCGACATAAGGATCCGTCATCAGTTTGAATGCCAGCGCCGAAAACTTCTCGCTGTCATCTGCTTTGCGGCTTGTTTCAGTACCGTCATCGAGCTCGCCCTTAACTGGGGGAATGTCGATTGGGGACGGCAAGAATTCAATCACTGCGTCAAGCATGCGCTGAACGCCTTTGTTCTTGAAGGCTGTTCCGCAAAGCATTGGCTGAATTTCGCAAGCGATCGTACGCGTACGGATCCCGAGCATAATTTCTTCTTCAGTCAGCGTGCCGCCTTCAAGGTACTTGTCCATCATTTCTTCTGAGGACTCAGCAGCTGCTTCAACAAGCTTTTCGCGCCACTCTTCTGCCGATGCTTGGAGTTCTGCAGGGATCTCGACATAGTCGAACTTAATACCCTGACTCGCCTCATCCCAGATGATTGCTTTCATCTTAACGAGGTCAACGACACCTGTGAATTTTTCTTCGGCGCCGATTGGGATCACGATAGGCACAGGATTCGCCTTCAGGCGGGTCTTGAGCTGATCGTACACTTTGAAAAAGTTTGCGCCGGTGCGATCCATCTTGTTCACGAAGGACAAGCGTGGCACACGATACTTGTTTGCCTGACGCCAAACCGTTTCGGATTGTGGCTGAACACCACCCACAGCGCAGTAAACCATGCAGGCACCATCAAGCACGCGCATGGAGCGTTCAACTTCAATTGTGAAGTCAACGTGTCCGGGGGTGTCAATTACGTTAATCCGGTGCTCTGGGTAGTTGTTACCCATGCCTTTCCAGAAGGCTGTTGTTGCAGCCGACGTAATCGTAATACCGCGCTCTTGTTCTTGCTCCATCCAGTCCATCGTGGCTGCGCCATCGTGAACTTCGCCAATCTTGTGATTAACGCCGGTGTAAAACAAAATGCGTTCGGTCGTAGTGGTCTTCCCTGCGTCGATGTGGGCAGAGATACCGATGTTGCGGTAGCGCTCGATCGGAGTTTTGCGGGCCATGGTTGATCCTTAAATTACCAGCGGAAATGACTGAAGGCTTTGTTAGCCTCAGCCATCTTGTGCGTATCGTCACGTTTTTTCATGGCAGCGCCACGGCCTTCAACTGCGTCAAGCAGTTCGCCAGCCAGGCGCAGATCCATTGATTTCTCGCCGCGCTTTTTAGCGGCCTCGCGCAACCAGCGCATAGCAAGTGCCAAACGACGAACCGGGCGAACCTCAACAGGCACCTGGTAGTTGGCACCACCAACGCGGCGGCTTTTTACTTCGACAACGGGCTTAATGTTGTTGATGGCCAGATTGAAGACTTCGATCGGGTCTTTACCGGTCTTGGTCTGAACCTGCTCAAGCGCACCGTAGATAATGCGCTCTGCCACGGCTTTTTTGCCAGACAACATCACAACGTTCATAAATTTTGCGAGCTCGACACTGCCAAACTTTGGATCGGGCAGAATGTCACGTTTGGGGACTTCGCGACGACGGGGCATATCAATTCCTTTGTGTCATTTCAGTTGAACTGCGGCCTGTTTGGGCGACAGCCACGGCACACCATACGATGCACCACTTACGTTGCCGTTGTGTGAACATCACACTTCGGTTGCACATCACAGAACAAGTCTGTGCGCACTACATTTGCTACGAATAAATTACTTGGCTTTCTTAGGACGCTTTGCACCATACTTGGAGCGCGACTGCTTGCGATCTTTCACGCCTTGCAAGTCGAGCGAGCCACGCACGATGTGGTAACGCACACCTGGCAAATCTTTTACACGACCACCGCGCACGAGCACGACAGAGTGTTCTTGCAAGTTGTGGCCTTCGCCGCCGATGTACGAAATGATCTCGAAACCGTTGGTCAGACGCACTTTGGCGACTTTACGCAAGGCCGAGTTCGGCTTTTTAGGAGTAGTGGTGTACACACGAGTGCACACACCGCGTCGCTGAGGGCAGTTTTCGAGCGCTGGGCTCTTGCTCTTAGAAACGCTGACTTCGCGCGGCTTGCGCACGAGTTGGCTAATGGTTGGCATAACCTCAAATTCCCTTTTATCTCTGATACTTGCGTACAGCAACGCACCCTTCGGTGATTTACTTTCTACGACGCGTTCTCAGCATTCCCGTTCCTGGGCAGCTCGCGCAAACCCACCATCAAACGGAAATCCGTAAAAGAGCGGGTATTGCTTTTAACTAGGGCGCATCAACAAGCCCAGAGCTGTTGAGTCCCCAAAAAATACGGTAAGCCTTACAGCTTATCGTAAATCTTTACTTACTGTCAACCGACTTAGCTACGGCCTATTTAGCGCCATAACTAAGTCTGGTTGAGTCTTTCTTTGGGCAAAGCGCCTATTCTTCGGTTGCTTCTGGCGCCTCAGCGGCGGCGGGAGCATCCTCAAATGGGTTGGCCTGCTGACGTGCGGCTTCGCGTTCTGCCGCCTCGAATGCCTCTTTCTCTTTGCGCGCAACGTGGTAGGCCATCCCGGTACCTGCTGGGATAAGTCGACCAACGATGACGTTTTCTTTCAGGCCACGGAGATCATCGCGCTTGCCCATAATGGCAGCCTCGGTGAGTACACGGGTCGTTTCCTGGAAGGATGCAGCAGAAATAAAGGAGTCCGTGGACAGCGATGCCTTGGTGATACCCAACAAAATGTTGTCGTACGTTGCTGGACGCTTGTTGTCAGCTTCCATGCGGTCATTTTCATTGAGTAGCTCAGCACGCTCGACCTGCTCGCCTGTAATAAACGATGTGTCGCCCGCATCAACAATGTTGATTCGACGCAACATCTGGCGAACAATCACCTCGATGTGTTTGTCGTTAATCTTCACGCCTTGCAGACGGTAAACGTCTTGTACTTCGTCAACGACGTAGGTCGCGAGACGCTCAATACCCTGCAAGCGCAGAATATCGTGCGGATCGGCTGGGCCGTCAACAATCATTTCGCCTTTGTTCACAACCTGACCGTCATGGACCAGCACCTGCTTCTCTTTCGGAATCAGGAACTCGTGCGCGATGCCTTCAAGGTCTGTGATGACCAGACGCTGTTTGCCTTTCGTGTCTTTACCGAACGAAACGGTACCCGTCACGTCGGCAAGCATGCCAGCGTCTTTGGGTGAACGTGCTTCGAACAGCTCAGCCACGCGTGGCAGACCGCCGGTAATATCGCGAGTCTTTTGCGATTCTTGCGGAATACGCGCCAGCACTTCACCAACCTGCGCCTGCTGACCATCACGTACCGTGATGAGTGCGCCGACTGGGAAGGAGATGTTGACCGAGTGATCGGTGCCGGCGATCTTGACTTCTTCGCCTTTCTCGCCGATCAGCTTGATCTGAGGACGCATCGCAACTTTGCCACCACGCGTCTTAGGCGTAATCACAACAAGCGTTGACAGGCCTGTGACGTCGTCAACCTGCTTGGCAACCGTACCGCCTTCTTCGATGTTCTCAAAGCGCACGGTACCGGCGTATTCAGAAACGATCGGACGTGTGAGTGGATCCCACGTGGCTAATCGCGCGCCAGCTTTCAAGACATCGCCATCACTGACTTGGAGTGTCGCACCGTAAGGCACTTTATGGCGTTCGCGCTCGCGATCGTTTTCGCCCATGATGATGATTTCACCCGAGCGCGAAATCGCAATACGCTCTTTCTTGGGGTTCGTCACATAACGCATCGAGCTCGCAAAGCGAACCGTACCGTTTGACTTGGTCTCAACACCACTTGCCATCGCTGAACGCGACGCAGCACCACCGATGTGGAACGTACGCATCGTGAGCTGTG
The DNA here is from genome assembly GCA_044376975.1 of Burkholderiaceae bacterium. Classification (GTDB taxonomy): domain Bacteria; phylum Pseudomonadota; class Gammaproteobacteria; order Burkholderiales; family Burkholderiaceae_B; genus Zwartia. The sequence continues at coordinate 5,119 of JBILJY010000113.1, forward strand.
TTCCTGGCTCACCGATCGACTGAGCGGCAATCACACCAACCGCTTCACCGACGTTAACCAGATAACCACGACCCAGATCGCGGCCATAGCAATGTGCGCACAGACCATGACGGGTTTCGCACGTCAGCGGTGTACGAACACGAACCTCGTCCACGCCGAGCTTATCGATGTAGTCGACCAGATCTTCATCCAACAAGGTGCCCGCAACAATCGCGGTCTCTTGTGTATCAGGATTGACGATGTCAACAGCGGCTACACGACCGAGAATGCGCTCGCGCAAGGGCTCGATCACTTCGCCGCCCTCAACCAACGCCTTCATCGAATAACCATGCGTTGTACCGCAATCGTTTTCGGTGATGACCAAGTCCTGCGTCACGTCAACCAAACGACGTGTCAGGTAACCCGAGTTTGCAGTCTTCAGTGCAGTATCAGCCAAGCCTTTACGTGCACCGTGTGTCGAGATGAAGTACTGGAGTACGTTCAACCCTTCACGGAAGTTTGCCGTAATTGGCGTCTCGATAATGGAGCCGTCAGGTTTGGCCATCAGACCTCGCATACCCGCAAGCTGGCGAATCTGGGCAGCAGAACCACGCGCGCCGGAGTCCGCCATCATGTAGATCGAGTTGAACGACTCTTGACGGACGTTGTCACCGTGACGGTCAACAACCGGCTCGGTGGCCAACTGCTCCATCATGGCCTTGCCAACTTTATCGCCAGCCTTACCCCAGATGTCCACCACGTTGTTGTAACGCTCTTGCGAGGTCACCAAGCCCGACGAATACTGCTTGTCGATCTCTTTCACTTCGCGGCTGGCCTCGGCCAAGATATCGGCCTTACCTTTCGGAATAAGCATATCGCCCATGGCGATCGAAATACCACCACGCGTTGCAAGACGGAAACCCGACTGCATCAACTTGTCAGCAAAGATCACCGTGTCACGCAAACCGCAACGACGGAACGACTGGTTAATCAGGCGTGAAATTTCTTTTTTCTTAAGTGCACGATTCAGTACCGAAAAAGGCAAGCCTTTTGGCAGAATCTCGGAGAGCAGTGCGCGACCAACGGTGGTCTCTACGCGCTGCACACCAGCAACCCACTCGCCCTGCGCGTCGCGCGACCATTCTGGAAGGCGCACAGTGATGCGCGTCTGCAGGGTGGTTTCGCGATTGTCGTACGCGCGCTGCACTTCAGCGACGTCAGCAAAGAACATGCCTTCGCCTTTACCGTTGGTGCGCTCACGCGTAGCGTAGTACAAGCCCAGCACGATATCCTGTGAAGGAACAATCGATGGCTCGCCGTTTGCAGGGAACAGAATGTTGTTGGAGGCCAGCATCAATGTGCGGGCTTCCATCTGTGCCTCGATCGAGAGTGGCACGTGCACAGCCATCTGGTCACCGTCGAAGTCGGCGTTAAACGCCGCGCAAACGAGAGGGTGCAGCTGGATTGCCTTACCTTCAATCAGCACAGGCTCAAAGGCCTGAATACCAAGGCGGTGCAGCGTCGGTGCGCGGTTAAGCATCACCGGATGTTCACGAATAACGTCTTCGAGAATATCCCAAACCACTGGCTCTTGGCTTTCAACTAATTTCTTGGCAGCCTTAATTGTCGTCGCCAGACCCATGAGTTCGAGGCGATTGAAAATAAAAGGCTTAAAGAGTTCAAGCGCCATCAGCTTAGGCAAACCGCACTGATGCAGTTTGAGCTGTGGACCGACCACAATGACCGAACGGCCTGAGTAGTCGACCCGCTTGCCCAACAAGTTTTGACGGAACCGACCGCTCTTGCCTTTGATCATGTCGGCAAGAGACTTCAACTGACGCTTGTTGGCGCCCGTCATCGCTTTACCGCGACGGCCGTTATCCAACAGCGAGTCAACAGACTCTTGCAGCATCCGCTTCTCGTTACGCAGAATAATCTCTGGCGCCTTGAGTTCAAGCAAACGCTTCAACCGGTTGTTACGGTTGATGACGCGGCGATACAAATCGTTCAAATCGGACGTCGCAAAGCGGCCACCATCGAGCGGTACCAACGGACGCAAGTCCGGTGGCAGCACGGGCAAGACTTCCATCACCATCCATTCGGCTTTGATACCGGACTTCTGGAAGCCTTCCAATACTTTGAGGCGTTTGGAAATCTTTTTGATCTTCGCTTCGGAGGTTGTCGCGCTCAACTCGCCGCGCAGCGTTTCCACTTCGCGATCGATGTCGATTGTGCGCAACAATTCGCGGACAGCTTCGGCACCCATCAAGGCGCGGAAGTCATCACCGTACTCTTCAGTCTTGGCGATGAAATCGTCGTCCGACATGATCTGACCACGCTTGAGCGGGGTCATGCCTGGCTCAATCACGCACCATGCTTCAAAGTAAAGAACGCGTTCGATATCACGCAAGGTCATGTCGAGCACCATACCCAAACGGGATGGCAAGCTCTTCAAGAACCAGATGTGGGCAACTGGGCTCGCAAGCTCAATGTGGCCCATGCGCTCGCGACGCACTTTGGCGACGGTAACTTCGACGCCGCACTTTTCACAAATTACGCCACGATGCTTCAGGCGTTTGTATTTGCCGCACAAGCATTCGTAGTCCTTGATAGGACCAAAAATCTTGGCGCAAAACAAACCGTCGCGCTCAGGCTTAAAGGTACGATAGTTAATCGTTTCTGGTTTGCGTACCTCGCCGTAAGACCACGAGCGGATCTTTTCGGGCGAGGCGATGCCGATCTTGATGGCATCGAACTGTTCGTCTTGCGAAACCTGTTTGAATAGGTCGAGTAGCGCTTTCATTATTTACGCTCCAGATCCATGTCAAGCGCCAAGGAACGAATTTCCTTGACCAACACATTGAACGATTCAGGCATGCCTGCATCGATCGTGTGATCGCCTTTGACAATGTTTTCGTATACCTTGGTGCGGCCGTTGATGTCATCAGACTTAACTGTGAGCATCTCTTGCAGCGTGTACGACGCGCCATATGCCTCAAGCGCCCAGACTTCCATCTCACCGAAACGCTGGCCACCGAACTGAGCTTTACCGCCCAAAGGTTGCTGCGTCACGAGAGAGTAAGGACCGGTTGAACGCGCGTGCATCTTGTCGTCGACCAAGTGGTGCAACTTCAGGTAGTGCATGTAGCCCATGGTGACTGGACGCTCGAATTGCTCGCCAGTACGTCCATCGTAGAGCCAGGCTTGTGTACGCGACTCTGTCAGACCCATTTGCTGGGCGATTTCGTCGGGGTATGCAAGCTCAAGCATCTTCGTGATTTCGGCTTCGGTTGCACCGTCAAACACGGGCGTTGCAAAGGGCACACCGTTCTTGAGGTTCTGAGCAAGCTCGATCACCTCGTCGTCGCTGAGCTCATCAATGCGTGCACCTGTGCCGCTGCCGTTGTACATCTTGTCGAGATATGTGCGGATCTTTTTGACTTCGACCTTTTGCTGGTCGCGCAACATGTCACCAATACGATGTCCCAAGCCTTTTGCAGCCCAGCCGAGGTGAACTTCAAGCACCTGTCCTACGT
>JBILJY010000114.1:0-8604 GCA_044376975.1 Burkholderiaceae bacterium
CCGCCATGCTTGGCGCAGCCAACGCGCTAAAACTGGGGTGAGCGACGGGGCTCGAACCCGCGACAACCAGAATCACAATCTGGGACTCTACCAACTGAGCTACGCCCACCACAGGAGCAGAATTTTAGCATGTTTGAAGCAGCTTATTGTGGCGACCGGTTGCGTTGATTCGCTGGGTAAAGGGAAATGCCATGCATAACGTCCAGCATGTTTTTACGGAATATTGGCCTCACATCCTGTTTGTCATTTCCGGCTTGGCGAGCGCGGCTGCTGCAATCCATGCCGCGATGACCAAGCATGATGTACGAGCCGCCATCGGCTGGGTCGCGGTCGTACTTTTTTCTCCGCTGGTTGGCGCAGGGTTTTACTTAGTTGCTGGAATCAACCGAATTCGAAAGCAGCGTGTTTCGCAACAGCGATCCCATACGACAATACCGCAAGAAGTCATTCACCGGCTGCTCGTTGACGATGTCGCCTCTGTTTCTGGCGCGCAGTTCTCTGCACTGAAAACCTTAGGCGATCGTGTCAGTGACTTTAAGTTGCTCGGGTCCAATTCAATACGTCTGCTCGATGGCGGAGATGAGACGTATCCAGCCATGCTTGAGGCGATCAAGGGCGCCCAGCGCTCGATTGCCTTGCAAAGTTATATTTTCGATCACGATGAAGTGGGTGTAGAGCTTGCGCAGGCGCTCATTGATGCCCAGGCCAGGGGTGTTGCCGTGCGCGTGTTGATCGACGCCGTAGGAGCAAAATACTCTCGCCCGCCTATCGTGCACATGCTTGAAAAAGGTGGCGTACAGACTGCGCGTTTTATGCGCCCTGTGATCGGCGTGCGACTGGTGTATGCCAACCTGCGCAGCCACCGTAAGTTGTTAGTGATCGATGGCACGCACGGGTTTACTGGCGGCATGAATATTCGGGCGGGCTTTGTGACGGCCATTGCAAAGGAGAACGTCACCCGCGATACGCACTTTCAAGTGGGTGGTCCTGTCGTGTATCAACTGATGATTAACTTCGCTCACGATTGGCAGTTTACGACTCAAGAAAAACTATCAGGCCCAGAATGGTTTTCAACGAGTCCTGCGGATTTTATTGAAAAGGGCGGGGTTCCCTTGCGTTGTGTGCCCTCTGGTCCGGATTCAACGCTTGAGAGTACGCACGATATGTTGCTCGGCGCTCTCTCGGTGGCACAGCGACATGTTCGAATTCAAAGTCCTTATTTTTTGCCTGATGTTTCCTTGGTTGCAGCGTTAGCGACAGCGGCGCGGCGCGGGGTACTCGTCGACATCGTGATCCCCGGTGCAAATAACCTCAAGCTCGTGAATGCCGCCATGATGGCGCAGATCGATCAATTGATTTTGACAGGCTGTCGCGTTTGGCGATCCTCGGGAACATTCGATCACTCCAAGTTGTTCACGGTCGATGGGGGCTGGTCGTATGTCGGCTCTTCCAATCTTGATCCACGCAGTTTGCGCTTGAATTTTGAATTGGATCTTGAGGTTTATGATCGTGCGTTGGCACAGCAGTTGGATGCGCGTATTGACGCCACTATATCGAGTGCCGAGCGGATCACCATCCGTTCCTTGATGCGACGTCCATTTCTATTACGCTTGCGAGACAAGATTGTTTGGCTGGCCTCACCTTACCTCTAGGGTTTAGTTGGCAGTGTCCAGCGGATCTTTATCTGGGTCTGCCGCATAGCCCACGCCCGCTCCCTGAATGCCGTGTCGGGTCATCGCGTCCTTGACGAAGCCTTTGGCTTTCATCTCTTCTACAAAGTGACGCAGATACACTGCGGCGGCCAGCCCTTTGGATTTCGGAACGCCCATTGCCTGGTTGATCACCATAAAGCGTTCTGCAAGCATGCGAAGATCTGTCATCCCTTTTGTGTCAGCCTCAAGTTGTTGCTTCACCCCGGCAGCAATTTCGATGTGTTGGGAAAGAAAATCAGGGATGACCGCTTGGGAAGAGGGCGCCCGGATAATCGTCGCGTGCTTAAGATGACGAGACAAGAATAAATCGTAGGCGCTACCTTTTCCTACAACCACTTGTTTTCCGACGACATCGACGTCTGCGTTCTTTGTGATGAGAGAGTCACTGCGCACCATGTAATACCCCTCAATCAGGACATAAGCTGCAGTGAAGGCAATATCTTTGCCGCGCTCCGGGTCGATCGCAAAAAAACCGATATCCGCGCGCCCAGCTTCAACGGTTGCAACGGATTTTCCTGCAGTTTCGTTCACGACGAGCTCGCAATGGACCCCCAGTTTTGCTGCCAGCGCATGGGCGAGGTCAATGGAAATGCCGAACGGTTTGCCCTCTTTATCTAGATTGGCCAGTACAGGGTTCCCTACGTTTAGTGAGGCACGCAATACGCCTGTGGGTGCAAAGGCTTTGAGCAAGTCGGCGTTCATAACGTTTTCCATCCTGTGTATCTGTGCTGGCGCGCGCTGTCTAAAGCGGATCGCATCAAGTTAACAGATATGAAACCGCTGCGAAACGCACCCCTAGCCCTATAATCAGGTTGTTCGCTAAACAAATTTTAATCTTCTGCGCTCGCGCACGCACTGGGACGCATTCACATATGAACCGACGTTTATCTAATTTTTTGGTGGTGCTGTTGATTGTCGGTCTGGCAAGCCCCTTGGCCTCTGCACAGACTAAACCGGCGAGTGCAGTCGCTTCGGTCAATGGTGTGGCGATTCCTCAGGCGTTGCTAGACCAGAATGTGCGTGTGAATATCGCGCAGGGGCAGCGCGACACGCCCGAATTGCGTCAGGCGATTCGAGATGAGCTTGTGAATCGCGAGGTGCTCGCGCAAGAGTCTGCGCGGTTAGGCTTAGACAAAACCGCCGACGCCCAGGCTCAATGGGCACAGGTTCGGCAGACGTTTATGGTCGAAATTCTCTTGAACGACTACGCCCGACGCAACCCTATTACGGAAGATGCTCTAAAAGCCGAGTTTGATCGGCAGATTGCCGCAATGAAGGATGAGCAGCAGTACCGTGTGAGCTTGATTGTGACTGCGACGGAGCCGGAAGCCAAAGCTATTTTGGCCCGGCTAAAGAAAGGCGAAGCGTTCGCTAAGTTGGCCAGCGAATTGTCGATTGATCCCAGTAAGAAGAACTCTGGAGAGGTGGGTTGGGTGGTCGCCGCTCAAATACTGCCGGCGATTTCGAACGTAATGGTGAACCTAACCAAAGGTAGTTTGTCTGTGGCGCCGATTCAGACACCGGCCGGCTGGAACATCATTAAGCTTGAGGACAAGCGCGCGTTTGTTGCGCCAAGTTACGATCTTGCGAAAAACGATATTCGGCAAATGTTGCTGCAAAAGCAACGCTTCGACTATGTGAAAACACTCCGCGATAAGGCCAAGGTCGTTCAATAAGCCGAGGTATTGTGGCGCCCCCGGCGAGAATCGAACTCACAACCACTCGCTTAGAAGGCGAGTGCTCTATCCAATTGAGCTACGGGGACGTTGAGCCCGTATTCTAACCGCCCTGCGTTTCCTTGCATCGGACATACGCTTCATGTCGCAGTTATTCGTCGTTCATCCCAGCAACCCCCAGCCTCGCCTGATGAAACAGGCAGCTCAGTTTTTGCAAGAGGGCGCAATTCTCGCTGTCCCGACTGACTCAAGTTACGCTTTGGTTGCCAGGTTGGATGATCGACATGCCGCAGAGGCGCTGCGTAAACTGCGCGGGCTCGATGATCGCCATCACCTAACTGTGCTTTGCCGCGATATGGCTGCGATTAGTCAGTTTGCCCGTGTCGACAACGCACAGTTTCGTTTGCTCAAGCTTGCGACACCGGGTCCCTGGACATTTATTCTTGAAGCCTCACGCGAAGTGCCTCGGCGAGTTTCCCATCCTTCGCGCAAAACCATCGGCGTACGCGTTCCTAATCATCCCGTGACGCTGGCTTTGCTTGAGCTCGCCGAGGGCCCGTTGTTGTCGACCACGCTTATTCCCGAGGGCGAAGAATATCCCCTTAATGACCCAGCTGAAATTCGGGAGCGCTATGAGCATCGCTTAGCTGCGGTCATCGATGCGGGCGCTTGCGCGCTCGAGCCCACAACCGTGATTGACTTAACTGCAACGACACCGCAAATTGTGCGTCGTGGTCTTGGGGATCCTGAAACACTCGGTCTGTCGCACGACTGAGGCGTTTAGCCACTACAATCGCCCCATGAGCGAAATCATCCAGACCTTGACGGTCTATGCCCTGCCGGTTCTCTTCGCGATTACCCTGCATGAGGCTGCACACGGATATGTTGCCCGCTTGTTCGGGGACGCGACGGCTACCCTTGCAGGCCGTGTGACCTTAAACCCCTTAAAACATATTGATCCGATCGGAACCGTCGCGGTTCCCGTTGGGATTTTGTTGCTCTCCAAGCTTCTCGGTGGGCCAGCGCTGTTGTTTGGGTGGGCTAAACCTGTGCCAGTGGATTTCGGACAGTTACGCCGGCCTAAGCAGGACATGCTTTGGGTGGCGCTGGCCGGTCCAGCCGCCAATATATTGATGGCGATTACCTGGACGATTGGTCTGCGAATGCTTTTTGATAGCGGCGAGCGTGCTGGTTTTTGGTTTGAGATGTGCCAGGCAGGCATTCACATTAACTTAGTGCTCATGGCCTTGAATTTATTACCTATTTTGCCTCTTGACGGGGGGCGCATCTTGTTCAGTCTTCTTCCTAATCGTCTGGCTTGGCAGTACGGCCGCATGGAGCCCTACGGGATGTGGATTGTGATTGCGCTACTAGCAACAGGGATGTTGACGACTTTGATTTCTCCTCTGGTCGCTGTTGGGGAGTGGATCCTGCGGTTATTTCTATAGGTTTTCGCTCTTGTTTTGCCGCTTATCCGTTAAACTTAGTTAAGATTTTTAATGGCGCTTGCGCGCCCCTAAATGTGCTCTGGACCCAATAATATTTATGGCTACGACCTCATCTACAAATAGCCCCCAGTTTCAGGGGAGTATGGTTGCTCTAGTAACCCCCATGCATCCTGATGGCAGCATCGACTACGACTGTTTTAAATCGTTGATCGACTGGCATGCTAAAGAAGGGACAGACGCGTTGGTGATTGTTGGCACCTCGGGTGAGTCTCCAACCGTTAACGTAGACGAACATGCTGAATTGATTCGTTTGGCTGTCTCGCATTCTGGGAATCGTATTCCCGTGATTGCGGGCGTGGGAGCGAACTCAACGGCCGAAGCCATTCACTTGGCTGAGCATGCTCGTAAGGTGGGTGCCCACGCCGGATTGTCGGTTGTGCCTTACTACAACAAACCCTCCCAAGAGGGAATGTACCAGCACTTCAAGGCGGTCCAAGAGGCGGTGGATTTACCAACAATTTTGTACAACGTGCCTGGGCGCACTGTTGCTGATCTGGCGCACGATACGGTCGTTCGTTTGGCTCAGGTCCCTGGGATTATAGGCATCAAAGATGCGACGGGTGATGTCGGTCGTGGCGCCTTGCTGATTCGTGACTTACCCTCTAGTTTTGTGGTGCTGAGCGGTGATGATGCAACGGCTGCCGCGTTGATCTTGCTTGGAGGTCGCGGCAATATTTCCGTGACAGCGAACATCGCACCGAAGGCAATGCATGACTTGTGTGCCGCTGCGTTAAAGGGCGATGTCGCCAAGGTGCGCGAGCTCAACGGTTTACTTGGACCACTGAACAAACTGCTGTTCGTTGAGGGGAATCCAGTGCCGGTCAAGTGGGCTCTTAATCAAATGGGTCGAATCCCGAAAGGAATTCGCCTGCCCTTAGTTGAATTAGGTGCGCAGTTTCATGCACCACTGCGAGCCGCGATGGTTCAGGCGGGACTGCTCTAAGATGAAAATCCAAGGTTTCAATGTGAAAGCTCTCAAGGTAACGGCTCTGTTGGGGTTGGTGGTAATCAGTGGGTGCGCGCAAATGCGTTCAGTTTTGGAGGGCGACAACTCGGTGGACTACAAGAGCGTCGTGATGACCGATCCACTGAGCATTCCCCCTGATATGACACAAGCGGCAAGTGATCCGCGTTATCGTGCTCCAGCGAGCGGTAGCACAACGTTCAGTCAGCTCCAGCAAGCTGGCCAGCAAGCCGCTGTCAAGGGGGCGGCGACCCAAGCGGCGGTGTTGCCCACGCGCAATGATATGCGCGTCATGCGCGATGGTGACCTGCGTTGGTTGTCCGTCGATATGCCGGCCGACAAGGTTTTCTCTTTAGCTGCTGATTTTTGGAGTGAGAACGGATTTACGTTGGATGTGACGGATCCGAAGGCTGGCTTACTCGTTACGAATTGGGCAGAAAACCGCGCCAAAATCCCCGAGAGTTGGATTCGACAGTTGCTCGGCTCAGTACTTCAGGGCTTGTGGGATAGTGGCACACGTGACAAGTTCCGTACGCGTATCGAGCGGGCAGGGAACCGCACCGAAGTTTACATCTCGCATCAGCACATGGATGAGATCGCAACAGGTTCGGACGGTACAGAAATCCGCTGGGTGCGGGGCAAGGAAGACCCAGGTCTGAATGCAGCGATGCTGGCACGTTTGATGGTGTTTATGGGTGAAGATGTCGATGGTGCACGCAAGAAGATGGCGCAGTCCGTCGCAGACCCTCAGAGCCCTAAAGTTGTAGCGCCCGCCACCGATAAGGCGGTGCTGATCATCAGCGAAAGCTTCGATCGCGCTTGGCGTCGGGTGGGTGTAGCGTTAGATTCCGGTGGCTTTGCTGTGGATGATCGCGACCGCTCGGCGGGGGATTACTATGTCCGTTATGTCGACAGTGACACTGGCTTCAAACGCGAAGATCCTAATTTCTTGAGCCGACTCTTTGGGGCAAAAGATCCTGGTAAAGCGCCGACCTATCGAATTCGTCTTGTAGCCCGAGGCAATCAGACTGAAGTGACGGTGCTCAACGATAAGGGTATGCGTGACGAAAGCGATACCGCTAAGCGCTTGCTTGCAGTGCTAGCTGACAAGATTTGATGGTTGTTTCGTGCACAGGTGGGAATGGTTTTCTACCTGCACGCATGAGGTTTTGCGAGCACACCGAGCTTGACTCGGTGTAGATTGTAGTTGCGTGTGCTAATTAAAATTTAGTTGGCATTTCGATGTTTTCGGTGAGGCCCAACACATCGTTTCAATCAACTTCGACTCTTTAGTGAAAGTGATCAATCATGGTAGAAAAAGCAACTGTCCGTCTAGACGCCTACACGATTGATGGTGATCGTTTCAAAGTGATCATCAACGACGAGGAACAATACTCAATCTGGCCTGAGCAAAAAGCTGTTCCAGCAGGATGGCACGAAAAGGGCTTCGCTGGTTCCAAAGATGAAGTGACACAATATATCGACCAGCATTGGACCGACATGCGTCCTGCTAGCCTGCGTAAAGCCATGGATGCAGTCGCCAAATAGCAAGTGTTTTTCTTAGGTGTTGTCCGATGCGAACAATCGCGGTTGCAAATCAGAAAGGTGGCTGTGCCAAGACAACCACGGTAGTGAATTTGGCTGCGGCGCTGGCGGAAACAGGGCGGCGGGTGCTAGTGATCGACCTAGATCCTCAGGCGAATGCTAGTCAGTGGTTGGCTGCAGGCGAGCATTCTGACGGTGCGTTCAAGCTGTTGACAGAGACCGGTGCTGTTGAAAAACTGATCAGTGCCTCGGCCACACCCAACATCGGCGTGATTATCGCCAGTCAAGATCTGGCAAATGTAGAAAAGGCGCTTGCTGGCAAGCTTGCCATTGATTCAATATTGAAGCGTCGGCTGTCTAAGCTTGATGCGTCAAAATGGGATTACATCTTGATTGATACGCCACCCACACTCGGTGTGGTGACGTTAAATGCGTTGGTTGCAGCCAAAGAACTTTTGATTCCTGTCACGACGCATGTGCTCACGCTCTCGGGTGTCGCCCAACTCATGTCTTTAGTTGACGAGATCAAAGAAGTGCTGAATCCAGACCTAGAAATACTGGGTTTTGTAGCGTCCCGTGTTGATGCGCGAACGAGACACTCGAAGGATGTGCTCGAGCTTTTAACAGAGCGTTTCGGTGCCCAGGTATTGCAGACGCTGATTCGAGAGAATGTTCGCCTGGCCGAAGCGCCTTCTTATGGAATGCCAGTGCTTGAATACGACGCTTCGTGCGCGGCCTCGGCCGACTATCGTGCGCTCGCAACAGAAGTTGCTCAACGATAGATGAGGTAGAGATGGCCGCGACCCGAACCAAAAAAACAATTCGCCTCAACCCACTCGCGGTAGTTGCGAAGTCAACGCTACCCCGATCAGGATTGTTGTCTGATTCGCCAGTGGCCGCGCGCAAGGGAACGACGAAGACAAAGGCTGTTGCTGCGCGCCCAGAAAAGCCCAAAGCTAAGCCATCAGTGAAAGGGACTGGAAAAGTAGCAGCTAGCGGTGTTCTGGAAGAAAAAAAGAAAAGTGTAAAAACGACGAGAAACAAGAGTAAAGATGTCGTTGTCAACGCGGCACCGGCGGTGAGTGCTTCACAAGAGTCGGATAGGAGCAAGGAAGGGAGGGCTGAGGTTGCGGCCCCTGTGTTGCGAAATCGTCCCGTCGCGCAGGTCCGATATGGCGATGTGTTGAGTGTTCGAGAGA
>JBILJY010000115.1:0-8587 GCA_044376975.1 Burkholderiaceae bacterium
GGGTCGCACGGTCGTGGCCGAGATGCTTTCAACAACACAAGATGCCAAGCTATTTTCTTTGTTGTATCGAGGTGATCAAACACAGATGCATCACTGGTTTCGAACACGACCCAAAACGTTGTTCACTGATCCGGATATGCAGGGAAAGTCAGCACTTGAATGTGCTTTGTACAAAATGAGCGCTGGGCAGATCGACCCTAGAGAGGTCGAAGCAAGCTTTGGTGTGTTTTTGTGCCGAGTATCTAGCGAGAGTAGTCATGCGTAATTCGATTCTGCGCGCGCTGGTCGCAAGCGACTTATTGGAAGAAGTATTTCAAGGATCTTGGTTGAAATATTTAGCGTGGCGATTTCGCTCCCAACGAGCCGACTATTACCAATATCTTGCTGACCTCATCGATGGAACGGGCGGTACCAAAACGCTGTTCTCAATATTTCAGGACGATGCCCAACGAATGCGCAAGCGTAACTGCCGAGGGGCGCTCAGCCAAGTTTGGCTTGAGCGATATCCCCTTGTTGGAGGAGATTTGTTTGCGACCTGGTTTGGTTCGATTCCGCTGGAAGATCTAATCGCAATACAGAATGCGCAAAGCACGGGTGCCCAAGCACTGGTGTCAACCTTGCGAAAGCTCTCAGAAATGTGCAGGCTTCTTGATCGCGCCAAATCGATGTTCGTGCAAACCGCTTTGGTTGGCTTTGTCGCTCTGCTGGTGGCGATAGGTGCCTTGATGTCAATTCCAATTTACACCGCAGAACATTTGGCTCGGGTTTTTTCGGCCGTGCCTGTGGAACTGTATGGCCAATGGACAAATGCATTGCAACTTTGCGCGACATGGTTGCGCGCATTATGGTTGCTCGCTCTGCTCGTGTTACTTGGCATGGTCCTAGGTGTGGTGTGGTCTTTGCCTAATGGGGTGGGTGTCTGGCGTCGCAAACTCGACCATTTTGGGGTCTGGCTGTTATATCGACGATTGCACAGCATACGGTTCTTGTCTTTGCTTAGAGTCCTTCTTGATCGACGCGGCAGTGCAGGAACCCGTCTACGGCATGCGCTCACATTGCAGGCGAGGCATGTGAGTCCTTGGCTTGACTGGCATTTGCAGCGCATGCTCCAGGGTATTGACCAAGGGTGCTCTGTGATTGAGGCGCTGGACACTGGCCTGATAGATTCTGATATCTGGTGGTATTTCGTTGATATGGTGTGCACACTTGGCCTGGATACTGCGTTGGAGCGCACCGGTGAACGCTTAGCCTCAAAAAGCTTACACAGTATTCACAAGCAAGCTATTTTCTTGCGCTGGATTTTGTTGTTTTGCGCCTTAGCCATCGTACTTGGTGTCTTGTTTTGGCACTTTCAAGTCTTTGATGAGCTTCGATACGCATTGACGATTCACTACGCGCACTAATTTTGTCGATAATTTTAATAAGGGGTTGTGATGGTTCTTATGTCAGGGGTGCATGAGCACAAGTTATGCGACGTGCAACAAAAGAAAAATAGGCAAAGTGGGTTCTCGCTTGTTGAGATTTCGATCGTGACGACAATCGTGATGCTGATTGCAATTTTAGGTATCCCGGCGATCCAGTCTTATGTGATTGAGAGCAAGGTGCCACGTGTGGCCGAGGAGTTGCAGCGTTTCGTGGCGCGTATGAAGGCGACGACTCAAGGCTTTGGGATTGCACCCTATGACGGCATCAACACCGGCGTTCTGGCTAACGCCTTACGCACGTCGAGTGTCTTGCTCGTGAGTGGGGTAGGGTCAGGTGCCCGAGTCGTGCACGGTTTGGGTTCAGGGTCCTCGGGTAAGGGTGGGATCCACCTTGAGCCACATGCCTTGCCAGGAGGACAATCTGGGACTGCCTTCGCGCTTACTTTGCGTGATGTTAATCAAGCGGCATGCCCTGGCTTAGCTGCCATTTTGCAGCGGATTGCTGAGCATGTGACGATAGCCGGTACTAACGGTCCTGTCGCGGTGAAGAACGCGATGGCTGAGCCATTCATGCCCTATAACCCGTTACTAGCTGACGCGCAGTGCGCGGCCGGGGACAATAATGTATTTACGTTTGTGGTGCGCTAATGCGGCAGGCTGTTCCACGACCGGAGCGCTCTGCTGCCTCCCGAGCGCATCAGCGCGGCTTTAGTTTGATCGAGTTGATTGTCGTTATTGCGATCACCTCGTTGATCGGTACCTGGGCTGCGTCGACCTGGATGCAGCATGCCGAGGATGCTGCGACACGAGCGACAGGTGTTTGGTTGCTGAGTATCAAGCAGGCACTTGACCAGATGTTGCATCGACAGTCCGACGCCTTAGTGGGACTCGTAGAGTCAAATGCGCGTGGCTCTGTGTATCGCGATGTGTGGCGTCCAACGCTTGATGAATTAATTAACGCCGGGCATCTTCCTCGAGGCTTTCCCTTAAAAGCGCCGCTTGCCTATTCTGTGTGGCTACGAGTCGATCCGCCTGAGGGGGATTGTTTACGGCTTGGATGCAAAATTGTTGGTTCCCTGCTTGCCGTACCGGGGGTGCAGGCAGGCAGCGAGGCCGAAAAAGTAACGCGAGTCGGGCTTCTTTTGTCGACGATTGGTGGCTCTGCTGCTGCTGTGACGTCGCTGTCGGAGTCGCGGGTTAGGGGAGCTACCATTGACGTAGTGAACCCCCCGTATTCGGATATGCCGAAACTGCCTCGTGGCTCGCTTCTGGTTCGGAGTTTCTATGACTCAACGCAATATGCTGTTTTTTTACGTCAAGATGATTTACGTGACACATCGCTTAAAGGAAGTCTAAGTGTGGCTAAGGATTTGCAAATTGGTGGCGCGACCAAGTCACAGGGACGCGTTTCGGCAGGTGAGTATTTGCAGGTCGGTGCATCGGCCGCAGCCGACGGTGTATGTGCCGAGGAGGGGCTGATTGCGCGGGGTCATGATTTTGGGCTGCTGGTCTGCCGAAATCGACGGTGGGAGCGGGTAGATCGCGGAAACGGTGGCGGCTATTTGGAGTTATCGGGTTTTCCGTGCTTCGAAAATGACGATTGGATCGTCAGAAAGCGCAATCCTAAAACGGGCGATTGCACCTGCCCGAGCGGGTATGAGCCCTTTTTGATGTCAGTTTGGAAGCATCCTGTGATGTCTCTGCACGAGTACAGCGCGTATTTATGCCTTTGACCGAGGTCGCCGGTTGTCCCGCTCGAGAGCCAGAAACGAGTCGTACCCGTATAATCGACGCTCCATTCGCTTGCCCGGTCGAGCGGTGCTCGTTGACCCGCAAACCGGGTCTTTACAACCTTGATGCTGCACGCAGAAAATAGCACGATGAAAACGTCCGAAATCCGTCAAAAATTTCTACAATTTTTCCAGTCCCAAGGGCATACGATTGTCCCCTCGTCGTCGCTCGTTCCTGGCAATGATCCCACCTTGTTGTTCACTAACTCTGGAATGGTGCAGTTCAAGGATGTATTCACAGGCAAAGACACCCGTAATTACACGCGTGCCACTTCTTCGCAGCGTAGTGTGCGTGCCGGCGGCAAGCACAACGACCTTGAAAACGTGGGTTATACCGCCCGTCATCATACGTTTTTTGAGATGCTGGGCAATTTCAGTTTTGGCGATTACTTCAAACGTGACGCCATTACGTTCGCTTGGGAGATGCTCACAAAAGTATATGGCCTGCCACCAGAGAAACTCTGGGTCACGGTTTATCAAGAAGATGATGAGGCCTACGGTATTTGGGAAAAAGAAATTGGTGTTCCCCGCGAGCGCATCGTGCGTATTGGGGATAACAAAGGTGCCCGCTATGCGTCGGATAACTTTTGGCAAATGGCTGACACGGGACCATGCGGTCCTTGCACTGAAATATTCTTTGACCATGGTCCAGAGATTTGGGGTGGCCCACCCGGATCACCAGAAGAGGATGGTGATCGCTACATTGAGATCTGGAATCTGGTGTTCATGCAGTTTGAGCGTGATGCGTCTGGCAAGCTAACTCCATTGCCAAAGCCGTGTGTGGATACAGGGATGGGACTTGAGCGTATTGCGGCGGTGTTGCAGCACGTGCATTCGAACTATGAGATTGATTTGTTTGCGGCTTTAATTGCGGGCGCTGCTCGAGAGACCGGATGCAAGGACCTCACGGAAAACTCACTTAAAGTGATTGCCGACCATATCCGCGCTTGTAGTTTTCTCATCGTTGACGGAGTAATCCCGAGCAATGAAGGCCGTGGTTATGTACTACGTCGTATCGTGCGCCGAGCGCTGCGCCATGGCTATAAGCTTGGTCAAACCAAGCCGTTTTTTCATCGGTTGGTGCCTGACCTGGTCAAGCAGATGGGTGATGCTTATCCTGAGCTTGCAAACAATGCTGCGCGTGTCGAGCAAGTTTTGCGCCAAGAAGAGGAACGCTTTGGTGAGACCCTTGAGCACGGTATGAAGATTCTGGACTCTGCGCTTGCAGCGTTGCCTGCTGCGGTTAAAGGCCAGGCTGCAACGCTTGATGGGAATACTCTCTTCACGCTCTACGATACCTACGGTTTTCCAGTCGATTTGACTGCGGATATTTGTCGTGAGCGTGGCGTTGAGGTCGACCAAGCTGGCTTTGATGTCGCGATGGATCGTCAGCGTGATCAGGCTCGCGCAGCCGGTAAGTTCAAAATGGCCGAAGGCCTAGTGTACTCGGGCGCACAGACGGTATTCGAGGGCTATGAGCATCTCGAACGCAAAGCAAAAGTACTTGCACTGTATGTGGAAGGGACGCAGGTCCAGCGTGTTGCGGCAGGCCAAGATGCCATTGTTGTGTTGGACTCCACACCGTTCTACGCCGAGTCCGGGGGGCAGGTTGGCGACGTGGGCGTCTTAACCTCCGGTACGACAGCCTTCAAGGTCCTTGATACGCAGAAAATTCAGCCTGGTGTGTTTGGGCATCATGGTCGCGTACAAGCTGGCGAGCTGACGGTAGGAATGCCTCTGCTGGCAACGGTTGATGCAGAGCAGCGTGCCCGAACGATTCGAAATCACTCTGCCACGCACTTGATGCATAAAGCGCTGCGCGAGGTGCTCGGTGGGCATGTGCAGCAGCGTGGTTCGCTCGTGGATGGTGATAAGACCCGTTTTGACTTCGCACATGACGCGCCAATGTCTGATGCAGATATTCAACGTGTCGAGCAAATTGTAAATGCTGAAATCCTGACAAACCAAGCCGCTAATGCGCAGGTCATGAGTTATGACGATGCGGTCAAGGGCGGCGCGATGGCCTTGTTTGGTGAAAAATACGGAGATACCGTTCGAGTCCTCGATATTGGGTTTTCGCGCGAATTGTGCGGCGGTACACACGTCAGCCGTACGGGTGATATTGGTTTGTTCAAGGTGGTATCAGAAGGTGGGGTTGCTGCTGGCGTGCGCCGTGTTGAAGCCGTCACGGGTGCTAACGCATTGGCTTGGGTGCAAGCGTTAAATGCCACAGCGCAAAGAGCTGCTTCAGCGCTCAAGACCCAGCCTGCTGATCTGCCCGAGCGGATCGCCTTGCTGCAAGACCAATTGAAGTCCGTTGAAAAAGAGCTGGAACAAGCGCGTGCGAAGCTAGCCTCGAGTGCTGGTAACGCACTAAGCGACCAAGCTGTAGTGTTGTCAGCAGGTGTAAAGCTATTGGTGACTTCGGTGCAAGGCGTCGATCCTAAGGATTTGCGCAGCATGGTGGATCAACTGAAAGACAAGTTGAAGTCAGCCGTGGTGCTTTTGGCTGCTACCTCCACGGATGGCAAGATCAGCGTCGTCGCTGGCGTTACTGCAGACTGGTCGGGTAAGGTTAAGGCTGGTGATCTGGTTGGGTTTGTTGCTGGGCAGATTGGCGGTAAAGGTGGTGGTCGACCAGATATGGCGATGGGTGGTGGTACGGATGCGCAAGCGCTGCCGAGTGCTCTGGCCGGTGTTAAAGCTTGGGTTGAAGCAAAGCTTTAATTCTGAGGTTTCGAAGATATGACTGAGCCCGTTGTAGGTGTTGTGCCAAGCGAAGTGCATCAAACGGTTGATGCAACGGGTTTGGCGTGCCCGCTGCCCATTTTGAGAGCAAAAAAGGCACTCGCGACACTCGCAAGCGGGGATGTATTAAGGGTTATTACAACGGACCGGGGTGCCGTACGCGACTTCCAGGCATTTTGTCGTCAAACTGGCAACGAATTACTGGCACAGCTCGACGAGAGCGAGAGTGTCACGCATTACTTGCGCCGCAGGCTCAAATAAATATCTCACATCTGACATTTTGCTTCTTTAGTGCTATACTTGTGGGCTTATCTCGGCAATATAGCTGAGCATTTTTATTGAACATTTTCAAGGGATTACGTATGGTGGTGATTCGCCTAGCCCGTGGCGGCTCCAAGAAACGTCCTTTTTACAACCTCGTTGCGACCGATTCCCGTGATCGCCGAGATGGTCGTTTCATTGAGCGCGTTGGGTTTTACAACCCTGTTGCTAATGCAAACGAAGAGCGTCTGCGCATTGCGCTTGATCGCGTAAAACACTGGACTGGCGTTGGCGCACAACTGTCGCCGGCTGTTGCTCGTTTGGTTAAAGACTTTTCGGCCAAAGTCGCGACTGCGGCTTAATTGAACCGGCCTGTTCGTCATGGCTGATATTGGCGCAGCAAAAGCGCCAAATGATCTAGTTGAGCTAGGTCGAATCGTATCAGCCTACGGCGTGCGCGGTTGGGTTAAAGCTCAGCCGCATTCTTCGCAAAGCACGGTATTGCGCGCGGCACCGGTTTGGTGGCTTTGTCCACCTACGGGGCTGCTAAACGCGCCTCCTGACTCATCCCCAAGTACCAGTATTCCCTCGTCTCTTCTGGCTCGTTGCATCCCGCACGCTGTGAAACAGTGTCGCCCTCAAGGCTTGACTGTTGTTGCGGAGCTTGAGGGTGTGCCAGATCGCGATGCTGCGGAGTCGAAGCGGGGCTATACCATCTACGTCTCGCGCGAGTATTTCCCGCAAGCGAACTCTGATGAGTACTACTGGGTTGATCTGATGGGTTGTCAGGTGTTCAGCGAGGGCAAGTTGATGGGTCAGGTGCAAGAAGTGCTTGATAACGGTGCACATGCAATTTTGCGCGTTGAGCGCTTTGTCGATTCTGCTGATTTGCAAGCGGACCCCAAGGCGACACCCTTACCGATGCTTGATGCTAAAGGCCGTCCACAAGAAGTACTAATTCCCTTTGTTGCTGCCCACGTGCAACATGTAGACATCAAAAAGCGCCGCATCGAAACTGATTGGCCATTTGATCTTTAATTTCAAGGTGCTGCGTATGCGAATCGACGCGATTACGTTGTTTCCGGAAATGTTTGGTGTTGTCAGAGACTCGGGCATTACGGGTCGTGCGCACAAGCAAGGGCTCTGGTCGCTGCGGACATGGAATCCGCGTGATTCTGCGCAAGATGTTCATCGCACCGTGGATGATCGACCCTACGGCGGCGGTCCTGGCATGGTCATGATGGTCGAGCCCTTACTCAAGAGCGTGGAAACGGTCAGGCATGATCGCGCTGAGCAGGATGCCTTAGACCAAGACGCTCCGGTCATTTTGTTGTCACCTGCAGGCGAAAAATTTGGTCAACAGCATGCTGCAACATTAGCCGCCTCAAAGGGCGCTATTTTTGTGTGTGGTCGGTATGAGGGGATTGATCAGCGTTTCATTCACCGCGCGGTTGATGCGCAATGGTCGCTCGGTGACTTCGTCTTGTCAGGCGGAGAAATTGCCGCGCTTGCAATGATTGACGCAGCAGTGCGCTTGTTGCCAGGCGCGCTCAATCACGGCGACTCGTCGTTGCAGGATTCGTTTCAAGAGTCGCTGTCGGGTTTGCTCGATAGCCCGCACTACACGCGACCAGACGACTTCGACGGTGAACCCGTCCCTCCGGTGTTGATGTCGGGTAACCATGCGCTCATTGCACGCTGGCGCCGCGAGCAGTCTCTAATCCTGACACTGCAAAAGCGTCCTGACCTGATCGCTCAGGCGCGTGCGCGCGGTCTGCTCAGTGCGGCCGATGAAAAATTTCTGGCTGCACTGAGCTAATCCTCACTTTGCGCAGTGCCTTGCGTTAACCCAAGCGTGCCCGTTGGCTTTGCACTTGCCCGAGTGTTTCACCAAATTGCGCGACACGCTGTTTTTCTTGTTCTACGACTGCCGCCGGCGCGCGTGCAACGAAAGACTCGTTGGTAAGTTTGCTTTGCGCCTTGGCGATTTCGCCTTCGAGGCGGGCAATTTCCTTATCCAAGCGAACCTTTTCAGCAGCGACATCAATCTCAACCTTGAGCATGAGACGCGTGTTGCCGACAACCTGCACGGGTGCGCCGTCCTCAGGAAGTGTGGCCACAACATTAACTTCCGATAGCTTGGCTAGCGCTGCAAGGTAGGGCGCGTGTTGTTCCAGTTGGTCTTTCACACCCTCGGCAATCAGAGGGATACGTGCGGCCGGAGACAGGTTCATTTCCCCACGTAACGCACGCACAGCCTCTACTTGTGCTTTGAGCGCGTTCAGTTGCGTAGTCGCTACCTCATCAATTTTGCTGGCATCACCAAGCGGGAACGGCTGGACAGACACGCTTGTCGTCTGGCTC
>JBILJY010000116.1:0-8556 GCA_044376975.1 Burkholderiaceae bacterium
TCAATACCAACCGCGCGTGCGCCATAGTTTTTAGCCGCTGCAATCGCAATTTTTCCATCGCCTGCGCCCAAGTCAAACACCAGGTCGTTTGGACCGACATTTGCGGCCTTCAACATCGCGTCTGCAACCGCATCATTGGTCGGCACCCAGATGACGTCCTTACCGCTCTGCCCAACCGACGGCTGATACTTGTCGTCTCCTAAAGTCGTCCCGTAGGCTACTTGAGCGTAGGATTGCGCTGCAGCTAAACCAAGAAGCAGAGCAGTAGTGGATAACACCAAACGAATTTTCATGACTTACCTCACTTTGTAATGTGACTATGCCGGCATGGCTGTCAAATTAGGTCCATCGGTTAACACTTGAGACTGCGAAATTTAGCACTCGGCTAGGTAAAACAACAGAGCCCTCTAAATTAAAAATGACCTGGGCACTTAGTCATCAATCGGAGACTTACCGGTATGAAGACGAAGGCGCATATGGTCAGGAACCTCCTGCCCCGCATCGGTAAATGCCTTGCGTAACGCCCCCATCTGCGGACCAAAAATACCGCTACGGTTATCGCTGGCCCACTGTCTGGAGGTTTGCAAGGTCGCCAAACTACCTTGAAAACGGGGCATTACCCAACGCGCAAAAAGCTCATAACTTCTTAAGGTTTGCTCGCGCGTGGCCCATTCATGTGACCGGAACAACACCGCACCGGCCCCGCCATTGGTGAAAGACAAGAGCCTTTCGATCCCGGCGGCCACCGTCTCGGGAGAACCCACGATCGTTGTTCCGGCTTTTAAACCTTCAGCCAAAGGGTTTTCACTACGCATGGGTGGGCGTCCCAGGGTCTCACTAAAATAACTGAGGGTTTCGAGCCGTTCGCCTTTGCGCACTTCAGAGACGGCCTGCTCATCCTCTTCGGCCACATGAATATTGACCACCAAGCGCCAATCCTCACGTTGCATTGTTTTACCGAACTTAGCAGCTTCCGTCTCGCCTAAGGCCCACTGCTCTGCCAACTTCTGAGGCCCCCCTGGCAAACCAGCACCCAAGGAAATCAAGCCAACCCCGTGTTTCGCAGCCGTCAACACCCCAGAAGGAGTGGTCGAACTTGCGACAGCAACAGGAAAGCCGCCTTCTGTGTAAGGAGCAAGATGCAACCTTGCATCGTTAAGTTCAAACCAATCTGTTTTCAATGTGACCGGTTCATCGCAGGCTAGCAAGCGCATGATGGCACCGAGAGCTTCATCCATCATGGGGCGTTGGCGCTCTGCCTGAATACCCATCATGTAGGCATCCGATACAAGTGCTCCCGGTCCGCAACCCAACATGACTCGTCCACGGGTCATGTGATCAAGCTGAACGAATCTCTGAGCTACCAAGAATGGATGGTGATAAGGGAGACTTGTCACGCCCGAACCCAACATGATTCGACGCGTGCGATCAGCCGCAACGCCGATAAAGATTTCTGGTGACGCAATCGTCTCCCACCCGGCTGAGTGATGCTCTCCGATCCAGGCCTCGTCATACCCCAAGTGATCAAGCCATTCAATAAGCTCTAGATCCCGCGCGAGCGCCAGCGTTGGATTGTCACCCAAACGATGGAACGGAGCCAAAAAGATTCCGAACCTTAAACCCGCATGCGCCATCAATACCTCTTCGCCTTTGTCTTATTTTCTAGTTTTATAGCACAGGGTTACGCGCGCAGTGAGTAGGCTTTCTATGATGCCTCCGGCTCATCGCCTATCCAGGCGATTCGTAACAAGTTCGTCGATCCTGGTACCCCAAAAGGCGTTCCAGCGATGATCAACAGCGCCTGCCCTGGCTTACCAAAACCATGCTTATCTGCCGCCTGTGTCGCGCGCATCACAATTTCTTCAGCACTGTCGACATCGGCGGCCTGTATTGAGTGCACCCCCCAAACCAAAGAGAGCCTCCGCGCAGCTGCCGCGACCGGCGTCATGCTCAGAATAGGCGCGCGGGGTCGCTCATGCGCCACACGCAAGGTTGTTGCACCCGAGGAGGTGTAGGCTACAGTGGCCGCAACGGGCAGGGTTTCTGCCACCGTGCGAATCGCGGCAGAAATCGCATCGCGTGCGTCATTCTTTCTGTGCGAGTGCACGGCATCCATCATGATCCGCTGAAGAGGGTCCAATTCCGTACTCTTCAGGATGCGATCCATCATGTTGACCGCTTCGATCGGATAGGAGCCCGAGGCAGATTCTGCCGAAAGCATCACTGCATCCACGCCGTCGTAAACAGCAGTGGCAACGTCGCTGACCTCTGCCCGAGTCGGAACAGGCGAAGAGATCATGGACTCAAGCATTTGGGTCGCGACGATCACTGGTTTACCAGCCTGTCGGCATGCGCGCACAATGCGCTTCTGAATAACGGGAACATCTTCGGGCGGCAACTCAACACCAAGGTCACCCCGCGCAACCATCACACCATCGGCTGCTGCAACAATCGCTTCTAACGACTCAATCGCAGAGGGCTTCTCTAGCTTAGCCATCACCCATGCGCGATTGCCCACGATGGCTTTTAGCTCTGCTATATCTTCAGGACGCTGCACGAAAGACAATGCAACCCAATCGATTCCAATACTTAAACCAAAATCTAGATCCTCTCGATCCTTCGTCGTCAGTGCCGATAGGGGCAAAATCGCGCCTGGAACGTTAACGCCTTTGCGGTCTGAAATAACGCCGGCGTTCAGTGCCTCCACATCTGCAAACGTAGGACTACAGGAAAGCACGCGCAACCGCACCTTGCCATCGTCAATCAACAAGTCGTCTCCGGCCTTGATCGCAGCAAAAATTTCTGGGTGCAATAACGGCACTCGGGTTAAGGACCCCGGCGTCGGGTCTAAGTCCAGTCGCAGTTTTTGTCCGATAGCCAGAGAGAGCTTGCCATCGACAATCTTGCCTAAGCGCAGTTTTGGCCCCTGCAAGTCCATCAAAATGCCTACAGGACGGCCGACGTCACCCTCGATTTGGCGAATCGCGTCGTAGCGCGCCTGATGGTCAGCATGGGTGCCATGACTAAAATTCAAGCGAAAGACATCGACACCTGCGTCAAATAGCTTTCGAATCATTGCTGGCTCACTACTTGCAGGCCCAAGAGTGGCTACAATTTTGGTGTTACGGTCGCGGTGCGAGATCGCATCGAGTTTCATGTATCAGGGCCTTTAACATATCGGTTTATTTCGCTGAATTCATTCGGTCAGGGAAGTGATTTCAGGCATACTGTTGCCACCATATTACCTGTCCCCAAAGATAAACACTATTGGAGTCTTACTATGTCTGCTGTCGCCGAGAAATCATCAACCACCTTGCGTGTAAACGGCACCCGCCTCTGGGACTCTTTAATGGAACTCGCCAAGATTGGTGCCACGCCCAAAGGTGGGGTGTGCCGCCTTGCACTGACGGATCTGGATCGGCAGGGGCGAGACTTTTTTGTAGCGCAGGCAAAAGCCGCAGGCTGTACGATTCGTATTGATGCCGTTGGCAATATATTTGCTCGACGAGCAGGCCGTAATAACGCTCTGCCCGCGATTTCAACCGGTAGTCACATTGACACCCAGCCAACCGGTGGACGATTCGACGGAAACTACGGCGTCTTGGCGGGCATAGAAGTCATACAAACACTGAATGATGCGGGTATCGAGACGGAAGCACCCCTCGAGGTAATCGTCTGGACCAATGAGGAAGGATCGCGCTTTGTCCCGGTCATGATGGGATCGGGTGCCTTTATCGGCGAATTTAAAACCGCTGACATCTTGGCGCAAAAAGACAAGGCAGGCATCACCGTCGGTGAGGCCCTCTCTGCGATAGGCTACGCAGGAAAGGATGTCCTTGACCCAAAGACTTTTGGAGCGTATTTCGAGGCGCATATCGAGCAAGGGCCTGTATTAGAGGCCAATGACATCACCATTGGTGTAGTCACCGGTGCGCTCGGCCAACGTTGGTTTGACGTCGTGGTCACAGGCTCGGAGGCACATGCTGGCCCGACTCCAATGGCCTTACGTCAAGATGCACTGCTCGCAGCTTCACGCATGATTCAGGCCGTCAACAGCATTGCACTAGATCATGCACCTAATGCCCGCGGGACCGTCGGCATGTTAGACAACTACCCGAATTCGCGTAATGTGATCCCCGGGACAGTAAAGTTTTCAGTCGACTTCCGTGCAGATACTGATTCGACACTGACAAAGATGGTCGAAGAACTACATACACTAGCAAACACTATCGCTACGCAGGGAAAAGTCAGCGTCGACATTAAACAAGTGGTGTACTTTCCTCCACAAGCATTCGCAACTGAGCTCGTCGGCGCTGTGCGCAGTGGCGCCAAAACGATTGGCTTAAGCGAAATGGATGTGGTCAGCGGTGCTGGACATGACGCGGTCTATATGGCGCGTGTAGCACCTACTGCGATGATATTTGTCCCGTGCAAGGACGGTATCAGCCACAACGAAATTGAAGATGCTCGACCCGAGCACCTTGAGGCGGGCTGCAACGTACTGTTGCATGCGATGCTGGATCGCGCCCGCCGCTAAAACTTAGCTAAGTCGTGACTCGAACGCAGCTCTGATTTTCAAGAGATGCGCGGGGAGCCCATGCGCTAATTTTTCAAAGAGTTCATCGTGCAGTTTGAATTCTTGCTTCCAGGCGCTGACATCGATCGAGGTAATTTTCTTGAACTTATCGGCTGAGAAATCCATGCCAGACCAGTCGATATCTTCATAGCGTGGGGTGATACCAAATACATGCTCGTCACCTTTGGCATCGCCCTCGATGCGCCCGAGCATCCACTTGAGAACGCGGGTATTGTCGCTAAAGCCAGGCCACACAAACTTACCGTTCTCATCGGTGCGGAACCAGTTGACACAGAAAATCTTTGGCAGTTTTGTGCCTGAGCTTTGTAGACGATTACCAAGCGATAACCAATGCTCGAAATACTCGGCCATGTTGTAGCCACAGAACGGCAGCATCGCAAACGGATCACGACGCACAACGCCTTGCTGACCCACCGCAGCCGCTGTGGTCTCCGACCCCATCGTCGCAGCCATGTAGACACCCTCAGCCCAATCACGCGCCTCAGTGACCAGGGGCACCGTCGTTGAACGACGACCACCAAAAATGAACGCATCAATGACAACACCCGCGGGGTTATCCCACTCCGAATCCAACACTGGGTTTTGCGTGGCTGAAACGGTAAACCGTGCGTTGGGATGCGCTGCTTTGACACCCTTCTCTTTCGCGGACTCCGGTGTCCAATCACGCCCCTGCCAATCAATGCAGTGCGCGGGCGGCACCTTCGTCATGCCTTCCCACCACACATCGCCATCATCGGTCAGCGCAACGTTTGTAAAGATTGTGTCTTTCTTGAGCGTGGCCATGCAATTGAAGTTTGACTGCTCGTTCGTACCTGGCGCCACACCAAAATAGCCAGCCTCAGGATTGATCGCGCGCAGGTTGCCCTGTGCGTCAGGCTTAATCCAAGCAATGTCATCACCGATCGTCGTAATTTTCCAGCCTTGCTGGGCAAGCCCAGCAGGTGGAATCAACATGGCAAAGTTTGTTTTTCCACACGCAGACGGGAACGCCGCGGCAACATGGTATTTTTTACCCCAAGGCGCTTGCACACCCAAGATCAACATGTGCTCAGCCAGCCAGCCCACCGATTTTTCGTTGGCCTCACTACGTCCCATTGTGGACGCAATGCGCAAGGCGAAACATTTCTTGCCCAGCAAGGCGTTTCCGCCATACCCCGACCCATACGACCAGATTTCGCGGGTCTCAGGGAAGTGCACGATGTACTTGGTCTCGTTACAAGGCCAAACCACATCCTTCTGACCAGCGGCCAGAGGCGCACCAACAGTGTGCACGCAAGGGACGTACTCCCCGTCTGTGCCAAGAATTTCATACACCTTCTTGCCCATGCGCGTCATCATGCGCATGTTGACGACGACATAGGGAGAATCGGACAGCTCGATACCAATCTGCGCAATCGGGGAACCGAGGGGGCCCATGGAAAATGGAATCACGTATAGCGTGCGGCCCTGCATCGCGCCTTCAAAAAGTTCGTCCAGCTTGGCGCGCATCTCTGCTGGCGCTATCCAGTTATTGGTTGGCCCCGCGGCATTCTTATCTTGGCTGCAAATGAACGTCCGGTCTTCAACACGCGCCACATCATCGGGAGAAGAACGCGCCAAGAAAGAATTGGGACGCTTTGCCGAGTTGAGCTTGAGAAGCATCCCCGTTTGCACCATCTCCGCACACAAGCGGTCATATTCCACTTGGGATCCGTCACACCAGACAACTTTTGCGGGTTTAACTTTGGCAGCGACTGCGGCCACCCAATCTTTCAGACCTTGATGACGGACGTACTCAGGAGCGTTCAATGAGAGATTCATGTCAATGTTTCAGTATTACGACAGGGTTAAAACTCGATAGCCGGTAATGTTAGCATCGTAGACAACCCGAACAAACCGATTCCCCGCCGAAATATGCGTATTTCTGCGACGCAATATAAAATCAGTAGTTAACGACTTTTAATGATGTTTTATTTGCAATATAAAAGAACATAGCCGAATAAAATTCATTTTCCAGCAACTAAGCAAATCTTTCTGGAGCGACGCCATGACCCACACTTCTGCACCTAGTTTCGCTGCCCTCTTCTTGATCGCCTCCGCACTAACCCTAGCCTGCGCAGTTGCGCAAGCGCAACAACCCTTAATCAAAAACGGGGCTTGCCCGAGCGGCTACCACACAAGCGGAAACTACTGTACACCCTCTTCGGGCTCTGCTAAGCCTGCGATCGCTAAAGTTGGAGCTTGCCCCTCCGGCTACCACACCAGCGGCAACTATTGCTTGGCCAGCAGCGCCTCGAGCAAACCGGCAGTGATTAAGTCCGGCAGCTGCCCGAGTGGCTTCCACACCAGCGGCGCTTACTGTCTACGAAACTAAGTCAGTTTACCCAGCCGAGCTCGAAGCGGCAGCCTCGCCAACAGCTGCCGCAGCGGAGTATATTTATTCCGAAGCTTTAGATGAAAAATACAAAGACAACTCCGCTCGCCCGTACCTACCGAAGAGTTTTAGGGACAACGACATGACGCTACGCTTTAAAAAACTACACCCCAGCTTTATGGCCGAGGTAAGCCCAGTAGACTTACGAACGGTTCATGACGAGCCCACGCTCCAAGCGCTGCGCGCAGCCATGACAGACTTCGGTGTTCTAGTTTTTCATGATCAGCACTTTAGTTACGACGAGCAAATTGAGTTCGCGCAGCGCATGGATGGCACCCTACACAGCAAAACGTCCTCTTCGGTTCTAAGCAAAAACCGCTTTGGAAACGAGGCATTGACCGACATTTCAAACGTTGGGCAGGACGGCAACATCCTTGAGGCGGCAGACCGCAGAAGGATGAATGGCATTAGCAACCGCATCTGGCACACCGACGCCTCGTTTGAAGAACCGGCCGGTCGCTATTCGATGCTCTACGCCCGAAACATTCCACCCGTACGTGCCGACACAGAGTTTGCCGATATGCGTGCAGCCTACGATGCGCTAGATGCGGACACGAAGGCGATAATCGAAGATCTGCATGCCTATCATTCGATTGTTTACTCCCGCCACACGATGGGTTTTGATTTTTCGCCCGAAGAAAGCGCGAAGCTTCCGGGTGCGACCCATCCGCTCGTCAGAAAGTTTGCGGACTCAAACAGAAAGTCTCTGTACCTCGCGTCACATGCGGCACACATTACAGAATGGCCAGTACCAGAGGGGCGCTTACTGCTCAAGGACTTGATCGAGCACGCAACCAGGCGAGAGTTTTTATATAGCCACGAATGGTCGCTAGGCGACTTGGTCATTTGGGACAATCGCACCACGATGCATCGGGCACGACCATTCGATGACAAAGCCTACAAGCGTGAGCTCACCAGAGTCACTACGCTTGACCTGCCCAGGGCTACGTCCCGACTTTAAAACCGGACTGCATCTTACGCAGCAGAGCAATCACGCTCTGCCCAACAATGCGACCGGTCTTAGGGTTTTCAGAGGGGATGTTCTCCATCGTCATGGTGAATTTCGCTGAATCGGAATCCACCACGATCGTATGCGTATTGCGTACAACACCCGGGTCAGCCCAGATTTCAAGCAAGGTCTTTTCTGGGCCTACTCCGGCTAACGCCAGCGCCACCACCACATTCAGATTTGCAGGGAAGCCCTTGGCCGCATCGCGTGCATTCCCCTCGAAGACCTTCTTGGCTTCAGTTAAGCCCTCGATGCTGATCTTGTTCTCAATCAAGTGAGGCGCGCCAGCCAGGCCGTTCGGGGGTTTGCGCGTGACCATGCGTACGGTGTGAATCGTGCCCTCGGCTGCCGCAATCATGGCGTCTAAGCCGATCAAGGCGCCGGTAGGAACATGGATCACACCTCCCTGCGTCTTGGCGGCCTCGATGAGCTCTGGATGAAACAGAAGCGCACCGACAGACAACACCACCACTTGCTTCTTTGCCTTTAGAAATGGCGTGACGATCTCAGACAACAAGGCCGCGGGTGCACACTCGA
>JBILJY010000117.1:0-8521 GCA_044376975.1 Burkholderiaceae bacterium
CTGCGCCCGACACCACCACCTTTACTTTGTCAATATCTTTACCAACGACTTTCAGTCCATTGATAAATGCAGCTGAGACACAGATGGCAGTACCGTGTTGATCATCATGAAACACCGGTATGCGCATCCGTTCACGCAATTTGCGCTCAACGGTAAAGCACTCTGGTGCTTTGATGTCCTCTAAGTTGATTCCGCCAAAGGTCGGCTCAAGCCCAGCAATTATCTCAACAAGCTTAAGAGGGTCTTGCTCGTTGATTTCGATGTCGAAGACATCGATGCCCGCAAACTTTTTAAACAGAACAGCCTTGCCTTCCATAACAGGCTTCGAGGCTAGCGGACCAATATTGCCCAACCCAAGCACCGCTGTGCCGTTGGTGATGACACCTACTAAATTTCCTCGCGCGGTATAACGAAACGCATTGGCAGGATCTATCACGATTTCTTCGCAAGCCGCAGCGACACCTGGCGAATACGCCAAGGCTAGGTCTCGTTGGTTAGACAGCATTTTTGTCGGTGCAATAGAGATCTTGCCAGGACGACCTTGCTCGTGATACTCGAGCGCAGCTTTGCGAAACGTTTCTTCCATAATGAAAGGCACCAATGATTTCAATAAGAGAAGTTAATTTTAGTCGCTTTACTCGGAAACCGAACCGAAGACCCCAGAGGGGTCTAGGATCTGCTTCACACTGCGATCGATTGAAGCGAAAGGGATCGACAAAGCGTCCGCAAGGTTATCTGCAGATCGCAGCGACGTATCCATCGCTGCATCTGAGGGATCGCCCACGCCAACACTTGTCCGTTCAGACGCCGCGAACCAAACAGTCTGCACCCAGCCCAGCGCACCACCATGTCCGCTGAACAGCCAAGCCAAGTTCGGCTCACTCGGGGCCTTGGGCCTCAGAGCATCGAGCCTAAAACGCAACGGCCAAATTGCAGCAGCCATACTTTGCTCGACCGGTGCGCTATGTGCGAGCTCAAAAAGCTTGGGAATAATTCGCTGCGTCGCCAAACTTTGCAGCGGCGCTTGTGCGGTCGCTCCGAAGGGGCCCAACACCTCAGTTGTGCCATCAGCGAGTACTGCCTGTAGTTGCACGATACCGCTCAGGTCGCACTGGCCGGTCGGCCAACGACCACAACCACGACTCGCCATCCATTGCGCAACTGTCTGTTCGGGATCCGCTAAATCCACTGACGCGATACCAAGCCCCTGAAGCGTACCGAGCAAGCAACCCGCATCTGCTCGCCAAAGGGTTTGCGCGGCATCGACCGCAACAACGGTCGCCCACGGTGCGCGTGCCGACACCCAAAGCGCACCGCGACCCGGGTCAGGACGGCCATCAGAGTCCGCGAGCAGATACTGCACGCCAAACTCGCGGCACAAGGCAAACGCATGGGTGAGATCGCCCTCGCGGGCGGGCTCTAGCCATGCCTGCATCGTCTCTTGGGTTTCGTCCCAGCGCACGCGTCCCAGACAAGTGCGTGACAACCTCGCACAAAAAGTACCCCACGGTGTCGCCGGCGTGCGGCGTCCCGTCAGAAAACTGCGTCGCGAAGGTTTTGTAACCACTACAATTCGTATCCAAGGTTGGAGAAATCAGACATGACAGCACTCGCGGCACGCACACATGACACGGTCACGTTTCACGCGGTCGAGCTTTTAAAAGAGGCCTCGGCCCTGACCCGCTCAGGTATCGACATTATCAGCCTTGGCGTGGGTGAACCAGACTTTACGGCCGCACCGCGGGTCGTCGCGGGTCTCGATAGCGCGGCTCGCGCCGGCAAAAGCGGATACTCACCCCCTGCAGGTTTAACGGAATTGCGCGAAGCCATAGCGAATTTTTACACGAACCAGCTCGGTGCGCGCGTAGACCCTACCAGAGTGATCGTCACGTCAGGCGCGAGCGGTGCCCTGTTATTGGCAGCGATGGCACTGATCAACCCAGGCGACGAAGTGCTCATGCCCGATCCCTGTTACCCACCCAACCGCAACTTTGTTGGCGCAGCCGGCGGGACCACCAAACTCATTCCCACCAGTGCAGCTACCCGCTTTCAACTCAGCGCAGCCGATATCGCCAGCCACTGGGGGCCGCAAACACGCGGCGTACTGATTGCATCGCCCAGCAACCCAACGGGCACCTCCATCACACGCGAGGAGCTCAATCGAATTTTTAAGGAAGTACGCGCGCGCAACGGCTTTGTCATGATGGATGAGATCTATCTCAGCCTATCGTACGACAGAGCTCCGCAATCGGCGCTTGCGCTTGACGACGACATCATCATTCTCAATAGTTTCTCCAAGTACTTCAATATGACCGGCTGGAGGCTGGGCTGGATGATCGTTCCACCACATCTGGTAGCCCCGATCGAAAAAATGGCTGCTAGCTTGGCCATCTGTGCACCCACGCTCGCTCAGCATGGCGCACTCGAATGCTTTCACCCCGAGTCACTGGCCATATATGAAACACGGCGCGAAGCGTTCCACCAACGACGAGATTACCTCGTACCAGCGCTTACGTCCCTCGGCATTTCAGTTCCCGTTATGCCTGATGGCGCGTTTTACGTCTATGCTGATATCTCTGCTCACGCCACAGATAGCAGTGCGTTCTCGGCAGCCTTACTACACGGTGCGCGCGTAGCGGCCGTCGCAGGCCTAGATTTTGGTCCTGCACACGCCGCACACACGATGCGCTTTGCCTATACAACGAGCCTTGAACGACTACAAGAAGCCATACATCGCATCAAAGGTTTTTTGAGCTAACGTCCAACACCAAACGACTCAATCGCTTCTAACGCTTGAAGGGCAGGTACCTTGAAATACAAAGATCTTAGAGACTTCATTTCGCAACTCGAGCGCAATCATGACCTCAAACGCATTCAGGTGCCTGTTTCGTCCTCATTAGAAATGACTGAAATATCGGACCGCGTGCTCAAAGCGGAAGGGCCAGCGCTAATTTTCGAGCAGGCAATGCATAACGGCACTCGAGCAAGCATGCCAGTCCTGACAAATTTATTTGGGACTCCCACACGTGTCGCACAAGGGATGGGTGCCGAGAACACCGCTGCATTGCGAGAGATTGGGGAATTGCTGGCGAGTCTGCGGGAACCTGAGGCACCCAAGGGATTCAAAGACGCAATAGCGAAAGTCTCCATGCTCAAAGCAGCCCTCTGGGATATGAGCCCAAAAAATGTACGCGGCGCACCTTGTCAGGAAGTCGTGTGGGAAGGCAAGGATGTTGATCTTGCCAAACTGCCGATTCAAACCTGCTGGCCCGGCGATGTTGCACCCTTACTGACCTGGGGTCTGGTCATCACGCGCGGGCCTAATGCAAAACGCCAGAATCTCGGGATCTATCGACAACAGGTGATCGGCCGCAACAAACTCATCATGCGCTGGCTATCGCACCGAGGTGGTGCGTTGGATTTCAGGGATCACGCGCTTGCCAATCCCGGCAAGCCGTTTCCCATTGCCGTCGCGCTAGGCGCTGATCCTGCAACAACACTTGGCGCGGTTACTCCCGTGCCCGACTCACTTTCGGAATATCAGTTTGCGGGGCTTCTGCGTGGCGGTCGCACCGAGGTCACGCAGGCGCTCGGTAGCAACCTCTCCGTTCCGGCGACTGCAGAAATTGTCCTTGAGGGCCACTTGCTGCCAAGTACCGACCCACGCGCCATCACCCCATGCGTACCACCTGGGGTAAATCCGCCGCCCGCTTCGGATTACGAACTTGCGCTCGAGGGACCCTTTGGTGATCACACGGGCTACTACAACGAACAAGATTGGTTTCCGGTCTTCACGGTAGACCGCATTACCATGCGTCGCAATCCCATTTACCATTCCACCTACACCGGCAAGCCACCAGATGAGCCTGCCGTGCTGGGCGTTGCACTCAACGAAGTATTTGTGCCGCTGCTACGCCGACAAATTCCCGAAATCGTAGACTTCTATCTACCGCCGGAGGGTTGCAGCTATCGCCTTGCTGTCGTTTCAATTCGCAAGCAATACCCCGGTCACGCGAAGCGGGTGATGTTTGGTCTCTGGAGCATTCTGCGTCAGTTTATGTACACAAAATTTATCGTTGTGGTTGACGCAGACATTAACCCACGCGACTGGAAAGAAGTGGTGTGGGCGATGACCACGCGCATGGATCCGGTACGGGATACGCTGCTTGTAGAGAACACGCCAATTGACTACCTTGATTTTGCCTCGCCCGTCTCCGGACTAGGCGGAAAAATGGGGATGGATGCGACCAATAAGTGGCCGGGAGAAACACAACGAGAATGGGGCACACCTATTCAGATGGATGCCGCCACCAAGCTGCGTGTAGACGCGATTTGGAACGAGCTCGGGCTTTCTTAAACAGAGCGCTTTGCGTGACGCAATAGCAAGGCAATAAAGAAAGGTCCGCCCACTAAGCTAGTGATGACACCAACCGGTATCTCAGCGGGCATCACCACCAAGCGTGCGAGCCAATCCGCCAGCACGAGGGCGATCCCTCCAGCGACCCAGCAAAGCGGTAATAGCACCCGATGGCCTGCGCCAACCCAGTCCCTCAGAATGTGTGGGATGACCAGTCCGATAAAAGCAATGCCCCCTGTCGCAGCAACGAGGGGGCCCACAAGCAGCGCGATCAAAAGAATCAACGTACGACGCACCTTTGCTATATCAAAGCCAAGGTGATGTGCCTCACGCTCACCTAGCAGTAACGCATTTAGAACACGCCACTGACGCAGCAATAAGATCGAGCAGATAACCGTCCATGGCAGCAACCAGCCCACCTGGTCCCAAGAAGCACGGCTCAAACTACCAAGCGACCAAAAACCAAAGCTACGAAACTGAGACTCAGAAATGAAGGTGGTCACTAGACTCACCACGCTCATCGTGGTGGCATTGATCGCAATACCCGCCAACAATAATCCAGCGACTCCGGGGTAGCGTCGCCCCAAGAAATACGCCGACAAGGTAGCAAGCATGGCGCCCACAAAGCCTGCGGCGCTGGTAAACCAGTGACCGCTGAAACCGAGTAGCAATGTAAGGACGACCCCGAGCGACGCGCCTGCAGAAATTCCCACAAGACCGGGCTCTGCCAAGGGATTGCGAAACAGCGCTTGCATCACCGCACCGCTTAACGCAAGCGCTCCACCCGCCACAGCCGCGAACAAAACGCGTGGCAACCTTAGCTCTAAAAGTACGGAACGCTTTAAGGGATCAACATCCGCGCCAACGCCAATGATCGCAAATACGTCAGACCACTGTATCGGCACAGCACCGGACTTAAGCGCAAGAATCACCGTCATCAACAAGGCAAACAACGCAACCATCCAAAGAAGGAGCGGCCGAATAGGAGGTGATGAAGTGCTCTGCATCAACGAACCGTCTTGACCTCAATCACTGCGCGCTGACCAGCTTGTTCAATTTCCTGTTTCATTACAAGGCTCACCGCAGGGCAGTACCAGTCCGTGACATAAGACTGCACCGCTGGAATGGAGATCACCACACCACGTACATTTGCCATCGTTTGCTCGGTACCTCGCGGGTATCGTACCGGCCAACATAATTGCGGCCCTAACGCGGTATCGATCGACTGGCGGGTACCCACAATTTTCTCGCCAACGCGAACCGTCAGCGCAGTGGTGGGGCCCTTGCGAGGGTCCCCAATCGCAAGCCGAAAATTTTGTGGAGCCAACCGTTGTCCTGGTGCTTTGATCGCAGTTCCATAACCAAAAATACTGACCATCTGCATATCAAACGCTTCTGCCTCAGCCGTTTGACCGGGGCCACTTTTAATCAGCTTCGCCTGCAAGTCGTTGGCCGTCAGGACATGATCAAGCTCCGCAGCACCTGTCAACAAACCAAACAGGGCGTAACTCGCATTACCTTTGACTTGTGCCTGACAGCTTTGTTTACCCGTTTTCTTGACATGACTAAAAGTCATGCGTGCATTGACTTGAACGATGCCCTTACCTGTGATTTCTATCAGTCCACCATTATGAAAAAACTTGGCATCACAGATACCGGCGTGCGCTGATACGCCAGACAGTAGGACCACTAAACCCAAGAGGGTATGACGAACATTCATGGGTGCTTACCAGGTTGTATCGGTTAAATTTATTTCGCGGTAAGCCAGGCGATTAGCGTATTTTCAAAAGACCGCGCATCGTGCGCACGGTCATGATTGACCATACTGACAACTATATAGCGTTTGCCGCTGCTAGACCAGACATAGCCTGCAACGGAACGCACGTCGCGCAACGCACCCGTTTTAAGATGCGCCATAGACTTAGTTGTAGGATCGCGTAACCGGTTACGGGTCGTGCCATCAGTACCAAGGATTGCCAGCGAAGATACGTATTCGGGCATCACGGGCGACATCCACGCTTTTTGCAGCATTTGCGCCAAGCTGTCAGCCGAGACGACGCCATTGCGGGATAGCCCCGAACCATTGTCTAACACCAACCCCTTCATCGGAAGCCCTTGACGTGCCAATACGTCTTGCGCAACCTGCACACTACCCGCGACGGTGGCAGGACGTCTGCCCGCCTCCGCACCAAGCGTCAACAACAACACACGCGTCATCACGTTATTGCTGCGCTTATTAATCAAGCGAATCACCTCAGACAAAGGCGGCGACTGATGCGATGCAATGGCGGTGGCATTCGATGGAATGGAACCCGTTCGGACCTGGCCGGTCATCGTGCCGCCAAGCTCTTTCCACAATGTTTGCAATACTTTTGCACCAAACTCTTGCTGGGAGAAGGCCAAACGAAACACATCAAACTCGCCACAGGACCCCGCGCCTCTGCCACTCACGCGTATCCGAACCGTCGACCCATCTGACGTGGTGTCTGTGGTCACGGCAGGCGATCCCGGGCATTGTCCGTCGGCCCATTGCACGTTGCCCTCCACCACCACACCAGGAATGGGGGGGTCGATAAATGACTTCCAAGTTCGACTGGCCGGGTCAGGCGAAAAAACCAACCGAACGGCGCCAAACCCCACCATAAACGCATCAGGGCTCGCGTTGTAAGGACGGTCCGAGGCCCCGTCAAACGTACTAGGATCGATAGTGACTTCACCAAAAACAGAACGATCTATCACGATGTCAGAGATTTCTCGGATACCGCGCAAACGTAGGTCACGCAACAGACGCCACACGTCTTGCAGCTCCAGCACAGGGTCACCCCCCGCGCGGAGATACAAAGGCCCTTTCAATACACCCTGCTCGTTTATCTGAGAATCTGGACTTAAGAGAAAACTCGTATTCCAAACATAATTCGGACCAAGGCGCGAGATCGCCGCATAAGTCGTCACCAATTTCATAACGGAAGCTGGATTACGAGTGGTCTCAGGAGAAATGGCAAACAAGCGCGGACCACCGATCTCCTGCACCAATACCGACAACGAGGATTCTGGCAACTTTGTCTTGGCCCAGGCCTGCGCGAGTTCTGGGGGTAACGCGCTCTGGGCCTGCGCCTGCGACCCAAAGCCCGAAACGACGAGCAGCGCCGCATACACCGCACACCTGCCTAGCCACAGACTGACTTTCGCTTTGCCTACGATCATTACGCCACCTATTTGCCAAGTTGAACCGACAGCATACAAAAAAAGCGTCTGCCCGGCTTAAAATGCGCCCTCTTATCAAAAAGCTAACCAACCGCGTGTCAACCTCTTTGTCTCTTTCTGATTTTGACTATTACTTGCCGCCCGAGCTGATTGCTCAGGTGCCTGTCGCCGTTCGCTCCACAAGTCGGTTGTTGCATGTCGACAGCAAGGGCGACCGACGCGACCTCGGTTTTGGGAACTTGGTGTCCCTATTGACCTCGAAAGATTTGCTAGTACTCAACGATACACGGGTCATACAAGCGCGTTTAATCGGGCAGAAGTCCAGCGGCGGTAAGGTCGAGGTCTTGGTCGAACGTATTACCGAGGATAACCAAGCCCTTGCCCATGTACGCGCCAGTAAGTCGCCGACTCCGGGCGCTCAGCTGACACTCGCCGAAACGATTTCTGTCAAAGTCTTAGGCCGAAGCGACGATCTATTCGTTTTACAGTTTGATCGTCCTGTACTCGATGCCCTCGCAGAGCATGGCGCCGTCCCCTTGCCGCCCTACATCACCCACCAGCCAGACGCAAGTGACACTGAGCGCTACCAAACCGTCTACGCTCGCGAACCAGGTGCTGTGGCTGCACCAACCGCTGGTTTGCATTTTGACCAAGAGATGTTTGAACGCCTCGATGCGCTTGGGGTGAAAAGAGCCTTCGTGACTTTGCATGTCGGCGCGGGAACCTTCCAACCGGTGCGCGACAACAATCTTGACACGCACATCATGCACGCCGAGCGCTACACCGTACCGCAGGCAACGATCGATGCGATTGCCCAGACACGGGCTCAAGGTGGACGTGTCGTTGCAGTGGGCACCACCAGTGTCCGTGCCCTAGAAGCTGCAGCCCAAGCACAACCTACATTGACTGCTCCACAATCGGGTGACACCCGCCTGTTCATCACCCCTGGCTTTCGCTACC
>JBILJY010000118.1:0-8449 GCA_044376975.1 Burkholderiaceae bacterium
ATTTGCTGAGTCGAGCGTCGCGGTTTGGCGCGAAGCGTTTGAGCGGTTGTTAGCGGGGTTGACGAGCGCCGTGGATGTGCCGGTCAAGACGCTGTCGCTGATGGATGGTGTGGCACGTAAAGCGCTGCTGGAGGCCGCACGCGGTCCAGAGGTTGTCTGGCAGAGGGAGGGCGAGCAGACGCTGGCGGCGATGTTTGCGGCGCAAGTGCAGCGAAGCCCTCAGGCTATTGCTCTTTACGCGGGCGACCAGACGCTGAGCTACGCCGAGCTGGATGCCAAGTCTAATCAGCTCGCACGCCATTTGATCGCCTTGGGCGCGGCTCCGGATCGAGTCGTGGCGGTGATGTTGCATCGTACGGCGGAGTTGATGGTGACGCTCTTAGCGGTGCTTAAAGCCGGCGCAGCCTACCTGCCGCTGGACCCTGAGTATCCTGAGTCACGTTTGCAGTTCATGCTTAAAGATAGTGGCGCGCAGATGTTGGTAACGTCTGAGGCAAGCCAAGTGGCGGGCGTGTCGATGGCCGTTGAGGTTCTTCTGAGCGACGCAGGCGTCGCGCAAACAGTGCAAGGCTTGAGCGCTGCACCTGTGGGCGAAGGCGAGCGGCACGCAGCGCTGCGTGCTGAGCACTTAGCGTATGTAATTTATACCTCCGGCTCGACCGGTCAGCCCAAGGGCGTGGGCGTGATCCACGCTGGTCTCACACACCAGTTGCGCTGGATGCAGACGCAGTATCCGCTAGACGAGACCAACGTGATGTTGGCACGGACGTCGTTTGCCTTCGACGCCTCGGTGTGGGAGCTCTTTACTCCGGTGGTGTCTGGTGCGTCGGTGGTGTTGGCGGATAAAGAAACGCTGTTTGATATGGATGCGCTAAGTGAACTGATGGCTAAGCGCGGCGTCACCGATTTACAAATTGTGCCCTCCCTGTTCCCGCTGTTTAAGGCGGCGCTGTCGCGCGCACGCCCTGGGCGCGTGTTCTGTGGCGGAGAGAAGTTAAGCGCTACGTTGATCCAAGAGATTATCGACACCACGGGTGCGTCGGTGATTAACCTGTACGGTCCGACTGAAACGACTGTGCAGGTGATTCATCATGCCTTCGGCGCTGAGGACGTCGCACTGGGATCGGACGCGGACGCTCCGATTGGTAAACCGATCTGGAACACACAGGCCTACATCTTAGACACGGCTTTAGAGCCCGTGCTGCAGGGTGTGGTGGGTGAGTTGTACATCGGGGGTGCGGGTCTGGCGCGTGGTTACTTGGGTCGCGCAGGGTTGAGCGCCGAGCGCTTTATGGCGTGTCCGTTTGGCGCGCCCGGTGCGCGAATGTATCGCACAGGAGACTTAGCGTTCCGTGCGGCCAATGGCGAGATCGCGTTCTTGGGTCGCGCCGATGATCAGGTCAAGATCCGGGGCTATCGGATTGAGACGGGTGAGATCGAGGCGGCACTGCTGCACGGTTTTGAAACCCAGTTAGGACAGGTAGCAGTCATTGCGCGCGCGGTGGGTGGTGAGCAGCGCTTGGTGGCGTATGTGGTGGCTCGCACGGGGCACGAAGTGCCCGAGCAGTCGGTGCTACGCGCGAAGTTGCTGGAGACCTTGCCCGAGTTCATGGCGCCGCAGTCGTATGTGACGATGGAGAGTTTGCCGCTCACGCCTAACGGCAAGCTCGATCGGCGCCGTCTGCCCGAGCCGGGCCTCGTGAGCAACCTAGCTGAGCATCGGGCGCCACGCACCGAGACCGAGAAGATTCTGTGTCAGCTGTTCGCTGAGGTGACCAACAACACTCAGGTCGGGCTCGACGACAACTTCTTTGCGATCGGCGGAGATAGTATCTCGGCGATGCGTTTGGTGAGTCGGGCACGTGCGATGGGTCTGCACATGAGTACCCGAGACGTGTTTGCACATCAGTCGCCATTATTGCTGGCGATTTCTGTACGCGAGGTGGATGCGCCAGACTCCGCTGCGCGCAACTATTGGCGCGATCACTTAAGCGCGCTGAGTTCGGCGAGCCTGTTGAGCCTACCTGCTGCGCAAGAGCCTGGGGTGGGGTTTGGCGAAGCGTGGCTAAGTCTGGATAAAGAGAGTGTTGCCGGGCTAGAGGACTTTTGTCGTGCGCATGGCCTGACGCAGGCGACGGTGTTACTTGGCGCGTATGCGCTGATGCTCGGTCGACTGAGCCGGTTAGATGAGATTGTGATTGGAAGTGTACGCAGCGGGCGCTCAAGCGCATTACCTGAGGTCGAGCGCGGCATTGGATTGTTTATCGATACGATGCCACTGTATCTGGATCTCTCCGCAGGGCAGTCGCTGGTGCAATGGTTGCAGGCGCTGCAGGCCGAGCAGGCCGTCCAAGAGACGCATGCGCACTTTGGTTTAACGGCCGCGCAGGCGTTGACCCCGTTTGCGGGCACGCCGTTGTTTGAGGCGTTGTTTGTCTACGCGAACTACCCCGCAGCACAGGGCGAGCGTAAGTTTGGTGATGTACAGATACAGAGCGTTGGAGGCGAAGACGGTGCGCATTATCCAGTCAGCCTGTCTGTGATTCCAAGTGAGCGCTTAACGATGCGGTTGAGTTTTGACCGCAGCCGGATCGATCAGGCGCAGGGCGAGCAGCTCCTTGAGCGGTTAGGGGAGTTGTTACGCGGTCTGTCGAGCCATGCGCAGACCTCGCTTAAGGCGGTGCCGCTGCTGCAGGCTCAGGAGCGCCGAGCGCTTCTGGCGCAGGCGGCTGGTGCGATGGTGGATGTGGCCCAGCCCACGCAGACGTTGCCTGACTTGTTTGGCGAGCAGGTGCTGCGCCACCCTGAGGCGGTGGCAGTGGTGTATGAGTCGCAACGCCTGAGCTACGCCGAGCTCGATGCGCGTGCCAATCAGATGGCCCGTGTGCTGATCGACAAGGGCGTGGGCCCGGATCAGTTGGTGGCGATTATGTTGGATCGCTCGCCTGAGATGATTGTGGCGCTGCTGGCCATTGTGAAGGCCGGCGGTGCGTATTTGCCGCTAGACCCCGACTACCCGGCCGCGCGCCTGGAGTTCATGCTCGCAGACAGTCAAGCCCGCGTGCTGATCACAACCGATGCGCGCTACGCGAGCCTGGTGCAGTCCATCGAGCAGGCACGTGCACAGAACCCCGAGGCGATGCTGGTGAGCACGCCGCTTGTGATGCCCCCGGCGTTGCACTTGGATGCGCCCGAGATGGCAGACGAGTTGGCAGCCAAGTCCGATGCCCCGATCCGGCAGTCCGAGCGCTTAGCCGTGCTGCATAGCGAGCACCTCGCGTATTTGATTTATACGTCGGGCTCGACAGGTCGTCCTAAAGGGGCGGGGATTCCGCATCAGAACGTGATCCGGTTGCTCACACAGACGCAGCACTGGTTTAACTTCGATCACCGAGACGTGTGGTCGCTGTTTCACTCGATTGCCTTTGACTTCTCGGTGTGGGAGATCTGGGGCGCGCTGGGGTACGGCGGCAAGTTAGTCATTGTGCCTGATGAGGTACGCCGTTCGACCCCCGACTTTGTCCGTCTGCTCAAGAGCGAGCGGGTGACGGTACTGAACCAAACGCCGTCAGCGTTTGAGGTGCTGATTGCCGAGGACGCGCAGCAGCACGATCCGTCTGATCCGTTGTCACTGCGCGCGGTGATCTTCGGTGGCGAGGCGTTAAATCCCACCAAGCTCAAGCCGTGGTGGGCCTTGCATCCGGTGGGCACGCCTGAGTTGATCAACATGTACGGTATTACTGAGACGACGGTGCACGTCACCTACCGTGTGCTGAGCTTGGACGATGCCGAGGGCGACACGAGCTACGTGGGCGAGCCGATCCCTGATCTAGCCTCCTACATCCTGGACACGGCCTTAGAGCCCGTGCCACAGGGTGTGGTGGGTGAGCTGTACATCGGGGGTGCGGGTCTGGCGCGTGGTTACTTAGGCCGCGCAGGGTTGAGTGCCGAGCGCTTTATGGCGTGTCCGTTTGGTGTGCCCGGTGCGCGGATGTATCGCACGGGGGACTTAGCGTTCCGTGCGGCCAATGGCGAGATCGCGTTCTTGGGTCGCGCCGATGATCAGGTCAAGATTCGGGGCTATCGGATCGAGACGGGTGAGATCGAGGCGGCGCTGCTGCAGGGGTTTGCCTCGCAGCTCGGTCAGGTAGCAGTCATTGCGCGTGCGGTGGGTGGTGAGCAGCGCTTGGTGGCGTATGTGGTGGCCCGCACGGGGCACGAGGTGCCCGAGCAATCGGTGCTACGCGCGAAGTTACTAGAGACCTTGCCCGAGTTCATGGCGCCGCAGTCGTATGTGACGATGGAGAGTTTGCCGCTCACGCCTAACGGCAAGCTCGATCGGCGCCGTCTGCCCGAGCCGGGCCTCGTGAGCAACTTAGCCGAGCATCGGGCGCCACGCACCGAGACCGAGAAGATTCTGTGTCAGCTGTTCGCCGAGGTGACCAACAACACTCACGTCGGGCTAGATGACAATTTCTTCGCAATCGGCGGAGATAGTATCTCGGCGATTCGTTTGGTGAGTCGAGCGCGGTCCTTGGGTTTAAAGCTCAATACGCGTGCCATCTTTTTGCATCAGACACCCGAGTCGCTTTCAAACGTCACAAGCCAGTTGGAGGCGTCCCAAATTGTGACGACGTGGATAGAGGACGGCGTGGTGCCCGCGTTGCCAATCTATCATCAGTTGTTAAGGGGGACTGGCTCGATCAAGCGGTTTCACCAAGCCGTGTGGCTCGATGCACCCGAGTATATGCAGCAGGAACGAGTTGCTCAAGCCCTCAACACATTGCGCGCGCACCATGGCGCACTGCGTTTGCGCACGCAAGGCCAGGGTACTCAGACGCAATTCATGATTGAGCCAGCCGTCACATTAGAGGCGTTGGCGCTGCCCACGCTAGATGTCAGCACGCTGCCTACAGCGCAAGCCGAGCAGACGGTACGCGAGGCGTTTATGCAAATGTCGGCGCGCTTAGACCCAAGCGTCAGTGGCGGCATGGTTGCTGCCCTTTGGGTCGAACGTGACAAGCAACAAGGCCCGCTGTTGCTGCTGGTGATTCATCACTTTGCAATCGACGGCGTATCGTGGCGAATCCTGATTGAGGATCTCATTGCGCTGACACAACCCGTTGCGCAAGCACTTCCCACGCGAACACAGTCCTTGCTGGCATGGGGCGAGGCGTTGCAGGGGCAAGCACGTACTGGTGCTCGCCGTGTGGAGCAGGATCTGTGGTTATCGCAACTTGAGGGCGCACAGTCTTTGCCACTGGATCGTCCGGTCACGCCTGCACAGAATACTCAGGCGCGTGCGGCACACGCAACAGGCTCGCTTGATGCCGTGCGCACACAGCAGTTGTTACGTGCGCCAGGGGTGTATCACGCACGCATCGATGATGTATTGCTTGCTGCCTTAGGTCTGGCCTTACGCGACTGGAGCCGTACGGTTTATCAACAAGATCTGCAAGATCCTTTAATCGCGCTAGAAGGCCATGGGCGCGAGATGGACGCTGACCTTACGCGCACGATTGGGTGGTTTACGAGTATGTTCCCGCTGCGCCTTCGTCTCGGTGCTGTTGCCTTGGATGATGCGCAGCGTAGCGGCCATGCGGTGTTGTCCGTCAAGGAGAGCTTGCGTGCGCTACCGGATAAGGGATTGGGCTATGGGGTGCTTCGTTACCTAGATACGTCAAGTGCCCTACATATTGACGCGGGCACGAGTACGTTAATAGATCCCCAAGTCGTATTTAACTATCATGGGCGCTTTGAGCGCGGTGTACAAGCGGATCGTGCAACGTGGCGGATGGCACCCAATAGTCTTGCCGTGGGCCAAGACGATGTGACGCGCAGCCGCCAACACTTGCTCGAGATTAACTCGATGCTTGATGCAAACGGGATGTTCCAGTTTCAGATTGAGTATTGCGACTTGGCACATGACGCCCAGAGTATCGAGGCACTTACCAAAGCGTTTGAGCGGAGCTTGGCTGAGTTAGTGGAGCACTGCTTGAATAACCCCTTGCCTGTCACGTATTCCTCAGTAGATACCACTGACGATTACGATCCTATGTTGCCGTTAAGAACGACGGGATCGAAGCCGCCGCTCTTCTGTGTGCATGCTGGAAGCGGCAGTGGAACGGTGTTTCGCCCGTTGACTGAGGCGCTTGGCAAGGATCAACCAGTCTGGGCGTTACACGCTAAAGGGCAGGAACCTGGCGAGTCACCACATAAGACGATAGACGAGATTGTTGAGTGCTATATCGCAGGTATTATCCGCGTTCAACCGCAGGGGCCCTATCATCTATTGGGCTGGTCTTTCGGCGGGTGGATTGTTCAGGAGATCTGCCGGCGGTTAGAGTTGCGGGGTCAAGAGGTTCGTCTTTTGGTCATTCTGGATACACAAATCCGTCCTCCAAGCACATGGACTGATCGCTCTTTAGTGGG
Organism: Burkholderiaceae bacterium; assembly: GCA_044376975.1. Taxonomy (GTDB): domain Bacteria; phylum Pseudomonadota; class Gammaproteobacteria; order Burkholderiales; family Burkholderiaceae_B; genus Zwartia. The sequence goes on from JBILJY010000118.1 coordinate 6,433, forward strand.
CAAGCACGGTCAAGTGTTATGTATGGCAAAGGATAGTCGCATTGACTTGTCTAAAGTCCCCAACGATTACGAAAGTCATCTGCAGGTCGTTCATCAGTGGATGCTCGACAATAACGAGATCCCATCCACGGCGAGCGTAGCGTGGTTCGAGGAGGCTTTAGAGCAAGTTGCTGTGCGTCAAAACTTGATCGTCCTGCACACGATCCAAGCGTGTTCGGCATCGATTTTGTTGCTAAGGGCAGCCAAAGAGCCAGTTTCTGAATTCAAGGATGCGTTTGACTGGTCGCGCTATACGCGTGGGTCTTTGGTCACGGTTGATATGGATGTAGAGCACGGGAAGATGGCGGATCCTGAGCCATCTAAGGAAATTGCACGGTTGTTACAAAGTAAGTTGACATAAAAAAACGGAGCGTAAGCTCCGTTTTTTCTTCTTTGAAATAATGCTTTTTGAAATAACTAAGCAGTTTCGACAGTGTTGATGAAAGTCTCTGGTGGTACCCAACTAATAATGTGACTTTTCTGTTTGAGATAACAACCGTCTGTCGTGTCTTGAACGGGTAACGGCATTGCGAGCTTGTCGTCTAAGCGGCCGTAATTTAGGAAGTAGTTGTGTTGATCGAATGCGACGCTGTTGTTCGCAGTCCAATGCGAAATCAAACTCTGACGTGTACGCACCGGGTCATTTACTGGGCTTCCGCCATGGACCATCCATTGATGCCAAATGACGACGTCGCCTTTTTTAATGCAAAACTTTTGTCGACCTTCTCGGTTGGTCCACTCGAGTTGACACTGCTCGGCCACGCGCTTGGACAAGTCCCAGCATGCCGGATCAGTGCTGGCAGAGAGATTCTTCGCGCGAAAAGCTAACACCTCAGCGTGAAGCTCAGGATTTTTCTTCAGTGCAGCTTCAACATCTAACGCTGACTTATGGCTGCCAGGAACTAAGAAAAGTGGGCCTGAGTCTTCGTGTACATCTTCTAGTGCGGTCCAAACCCCCGCCATCGAACCGTAGGGCTCTACAAAAAACCATGGCGCATCGGTGTGGGCGATCTGCTCGCTGCCTTGATCAAATAGGAGGCTTCCCCACAAGACCGGTTTCGCCGAAAACAACTGTGACAACACGTGGTTCAGTCTAGGATTGAGCAAGGCTTTTTGAATGCCAGCACTTCCCGCATGTACATGTAGGACTCGATTGGGGCGTCCCGATGGATCGTAGGCTTCGTCGCCTGCTTCAGCACGAAACCGATCGATATTCTCGATAATGGTGTCGATGAATTCGTGCGAATAAAACTGGGGTAAGTGCAGGTAACCATCCTGCGCCCATTTATTCATATCCACCTTGATAGCGGTGTTGTCGCTCATAGGGACTCCAATCTAGCCTTGGGGTAACAAAATTAAACAGCATTGCCACTATTGTAGGCAGGCCGGATGTATAAACTTTGCTTAAACGCAACGTTTGTGCACATTTGCGAGAATTTTTGTATTGAGTCCCCTTATTCCGCCCAGAGCGCAGGTTTGGGTTGGACTTCCCCTAACCGTTCAACGTGCTTCGCCATCTGCAACACGAGCGGGTCCTGGTACCTTGGCCCGACGATTTGCAGTCCCACCGGAAGCCCGCGTGCCAGTCCAACCGGGACGGTGCAAGCCGGTGCTTGGGAGTAATTAAACAGGGGGGTGTAGACCGCATGCCCCCGCGGGCCTGCTTCACGTCCACCAATGATCTTTGGCCCGAGTTCGTTGACGGACCAGGAGACTGTGGGTGTTGTGGGGCAAAGTAGCACATCAAATTGTTCAAAAAATTTCGCATAGGCAGCGTAGATATGCTCGCGAAGAATCAGTACATCAGCAATCTCGACGGCTGAGTAGGTTCTGCCTAAGGCGATTTGTGCCGCAATGTCCGGATCGATTTGTGAAGGATCTGCGTCATAGGCTTTGCCGTGTAGCGCAGCTAAGCCTGCTTGCTGCAGTTTAAGTAACGGGTAGGTATGCACACCTTGCGGCCATACTGGGGCTGCCA
>JBILJY010000119.1:0-8386 GCA_044376975.1 Burkholderiaceae bacterium
CCTATGGACTGTCGCGTCGGCGCGTGACTGTCTCTACATCTGGCGTGGTTCCGATGATGGATCGCTTGTCGCAGGACTGTCCGGTAGCGTTAGCGGTATCCTTGCATGCGCCCAATGATGCGTTGCGTGACACCCTCGTGCCATTGAATAAAAAATACCCGCTCCAAGAGTTGCTCGCAGCCTGCGAGCGTTACCTCGAGTTTGCGCCGCGTGATTTCATCACCTTCGAATACGTCATGTTGGATGGTGTGAATGACTTGGATCAGCATGCGCGCGAACTAATACAGCTTGCGCGGCGGATTCATTGCAAATTTAACTTGATCCCCTTTAATCCCTTTCCTGGCTCCGGGCTTCAGCGCTCGTCCGCTGTGCGTATTCGTGAGTTCGCGCAACAATTGATGGATGCTGGGATCGTCACGACGGTCCGCAAGACGCGCGGTGATGACATTGACGCAGCCTGCGGACAACTGGCGGGTGAAGTAAAAGATCGAACCAAACTAAGTGAAAGAATGGCGCACAAAAAAACAATTGCCATTAAGGAGAGCCGCGCATGAGTGCCGAGGATTTCGGAAGTCCGCTTCGTGTCGAGCCACCCTCTGTTTCGACAGAGCGTGCAGCGCCGACTGTGTCGTTGCGAGCAGTGCGTGTGTCCAAGGGACTATCCCTTGAGGACGTCGCGGCTAGGTTGAAATTCCCAGCGCGCTACATCGAGGCGCTTGAGTCTGAGCGCTTCGAGGATCTTCCCAAGGGGCTTGGCTTGAAGATCCTCATCAAGAACTACACAAAGCTGTTGGGTATCGATTCCAAGCCACTCGAGGATACTTTACGTTCCTATGTTGGGGAAGTTGAGGGCGGGATAGGTAACCATACCTCTACGCGCACACTGGATAAACACACGACCGTAACGTCGCGACCCTCGGCCTCTTGGTTTTGGTGGGTCCTTATCGCAGCCGTTGTACTTGTTGCCGCTGTAGTCGCTTTGAGCCACGATGTTTTGCCTGCTTCTTGGATTCCCGTTTGGCTAGAAGGGTGGTTGAAATGAGTACGTTTGACTTGGATTCTCAGCCAGGCGTTGTAAAGCGTCATCCTACCCGCACGGTAGCCGTGTCCTGGGGGGCGACTCGCACGCTAATTGGCGGGACGGCTCCTGTCTTGGTTCAGTCGATGACCAATACGGATACTGCCGACGCGATTGCAACCGCTATTCAAGTCAAGGAGCTAGCGCTCGCTGGTTCAGAAATTGTCCGTATTACCGTCAACACGCCAGAGGCGGCTAAAGAAGTGCCGGCTATACGCGAACAACTCGACCGCATGGGTATATCGGTCCCGTTATGCGGCGATTTTCACTATAACGGCCACAAGCTACTGACACAGTTCCCAGAGTGCGCGCAGGCCCTGTCGAAATACCGAATCAATCCCGGCAATATGGGGGGGGGTAAGCGCCGCGATGACAATTTTGCCCAGATGATCGAGGTTGCATGCCGGCATCAAAAACCTGTCCGCATCGGCGTGAACTGGGGCAGCCTCGATCACGAGTTGCTGGCGCGCATGATGGATGAAAACAGCAAACTTGCCAACCCCCGCAATGCACAAGCTGTGATGCGTGATGCCTTGGTTGTTTCTGCGATTAGTAACGCGCAACGCGCTGAAGAGCTTGGATTGCCTGGCGACGCCATCATCTTGTCTTGCAAGGTAAGCCATGTACAAGATCTGATCGCGGTCTACCGAGACCTCGCTTCGCGTTGCGATTATCCATTACATCTTGGCTTGACTGAAGCCGGAATGGGTAGCAAAGGGATTGTGGCCTCGACGGCCGCATTAAGCGTCCTGTTACAAGAAGGGATTGGCGACACGATTCGTATTTCCCTGACTCCAGAACCTGGCGGGGATCGCACGCGCGAGGTTGTCGTCGGTCAGGAAATATTGCAGACGATGGGACTCAGGGCTTTTACCCCAATGGTGATCGCGTGCCCTGGCTGTGGCCGCACCAGCAGCACGGTGTTCCAGGAATTAGCTGATCGCATTCAAACTTACTTGCGCGACCAGATGCCAAGCTGGAGAAAGCAATATCCTGGCGTTGAGTCGATGAATGTCGCGGTCATGGGGTGTGTGGTGAACGGGCCCGGTGAGAGCCGTCATGCCGATATTGGTATCAGTTTGCCCGGAACCGGCGAAGTACCTGCGGCGCCAGTCTTTGTTGATGGTGAGCGTACCGTGACCCTGAAGGGCGATCATATCGCCGAAGAATTCCAAGTGATTGTTCAAGAGTATGTCGCACGTCGTTACGGGTCAGCACGCGCGGCGACGACTACTAACTAAATTTATTTATGACACAAGCGTTTACAAAAGTTACCGCCATTCGTGGCATGAATGATGCACTGCCTGGGGTTGGTGCACGCTGGGAATCGCTCGAGGAGTATGTGCGCGCCTGGATGCGTGCCTATGGGTATCGCAATATGCGTACTCCCATCCTTGAGCACACGCGGCTGTTCACACGCGGCATAGGCGAAGTGACTGACATCGTCGAAAAAGAGATGTACAGCTTTACCGATGCACTCAATGGCGAGTCGCTGACGATGCGCCCTGAATTCACCGCAGGCATGGTGCGCGCAACCATTGAACACAATCTTATCTATGACCGCCCTCAGCGTGTCTATGCGATGGGGCCTGTGTTTAGGCACGAGCGTCCTCAACGGGGGCGTTACCGTCAGTTTCATCAAATTGACGTTGAAGCGCTTGGTTTGGCTGGTCCTGATATCGACGCTGAGATGATTGTTATGGTGGCGCGTTTGTGGTCCTTGTTAGGAATAAAGGATGTCAAGCTTGAACTGAACTCTCTGGGGCAAGCGCAGGAACGTGCGGCCCACCGTGCAGCCTTGGTTCAGCACTTAGAGGCACACAAAGAGGTACTAGACGAAGATGGCTTGCGTCGTATGTATACAAACCCTTTGCGTGTGTTAGATACAAAAAATCCTGCAATGCAGGCGATGGCAGATGCCGCGCCGAAGTTGTTTGATTTCCTTGGCGACGAGTCGCGTGCGCACTTCGACGGCGTTTGTGTACGTTTGCAGGACGCAGGGATCGCTTATCGAATTAACCCGCGCATGGTGCGCGGGCTAGATTATTACAACTTAACGGTCTTTGAGTGGGTGACAGATAAGCTGGGTGCGCAAGCGACCATCTGTGGCGGTGGACGTTACGACGGCCTGATCGAACTCGTTGGCGGTAAGCCCGCCCCAGCGGTAGGTTTTGCAATCGGCATGGAGCGTTTGTTGGACTTATGGGGGCAGTATCAACCTGAGACGCCGCAAAGTGAATGCGAGGTCTATTTTGTGCACCAAGGGGAGTCGGCACAGCGTCGGGCGGCCGTGCTCGCTGAAGCGCTGCGTGACGTGGGAATCTCAACGATTGTGCACGCGGGTGCAGGGAGCTTTAAGGCGCAATTCAAACGGGCCGATACAAGCGGTGCGGCGATTGCGGTTATTCTTGGGGCTGATGAGTTGGCGGCAGGCGTGGCGTCAGTCAAGATGTTGCGCGCCCAGGGTACAAACGCACCGACAGAACAGCAACAAGTGTCACTGGATAATTTAGTGGTTTTTTTGAAAGAGAAGGTTAAATAAGTATGGCTTACGATCTTGATGAACAAGAACAACTAGACCAGCTCAAGGCTTGGTGGAACAAATATGGCACGTTGGTCGTGACCTTGCTGGTTATCGCGACTGCCGTTGCCGGAAGCTGGCGCGGATGGCAGTGGTACGAGGGTAATCAAGCCGTGCAGGCCCGAGGCTATTTTGAGGCGCTTGAAGAGGCTGGTCGCCAAAAAGGGGATGAGTCGGTCGCGCGCATTAAGGCGGCGATGCAAACTTTACGTGCGGATTATGCTGGCACCGATTATGCTGCGCGCGGCGCACTCGTTGCTGCGTCGTCACTTGCCGAGCGTAATGACTTGGTCGCCGCACGCTCACAGCTTGAATGGTTGGTGAAGTCCAAACATGCCGCGCTGGTGCCTGTGGCTAAACTACGATTGGCTGGTTTGTTGTTTGAACAAAAAGAGTTCGATGCGGCCATGGCGCAGTTGACGGATCCCGCTGCCTCTTTTGCGGGGCTTTATGCCGATAGACGTGGTGACATCCTGGCCGCACAAGGGAAAAGTGCCGAGGCGCGTAGCGCCTGGAATCAGGCGATTGAGTTGCTAGGAGCGATCAATCCCTTGACCCCGGTCGTCAAGCTCAAATTAGATGCGCTAGGAGCCTAAGATGAATTTTTCGTTCATAACTCGTTGGGTTCGTTTGGGTGCCGCAGCGTGCTTTTTTGCAGCGTTGACCGGATGTGCCCTCATTACCGGCGATGATGGACGATACAAGCCCTCAGCGCTGACAACGTATCCGGCCGGCCTTGCTGTCCAGGTCGGGTGGAAGATACAAATTGGCAGCGGCTCTGGAATTGGCTTTGCTCCGGCTATTGTCGGTTCTGCAGTCTATGGGGCTGCGAGCAATGGCGCTGTAGGCAAATATGATCTGAGTAATGGTAGTGTTCTCTGGACGACGAAGCTCGACCTGCGCCTGACCGCTGGGGTGGGTAGTGACGGAAAAACTACGGCGGTTGTCGCGCGAGATGGCACCGTTATCGCGTTGGATGACACGGGTGCTGTGAAATGGCGCTCCAGGGCCACAAGCGATGTTTCCGTACCGCCCGTGGTTGGTTACGGTGTCGTGGTTGTTCGCAGCGGTGACTATCGGATTCAGGCCTTCAATGCAGAGACGGGCGATCGCATCTGGAATGTGCAGCGTCCTGGTCCTGCACTGGCGCTGCGTGCACCGGCGCGAATTGCGTTGTTTGATGGTTTGATAATCACTGGAATTCCCGGCGGCAAGTTGATCGCGATTAATGCCGTGTCAGGAGATGTGCAGTGGGAAGGTATTGTCGCTTCGCCGAAAGGAGCAACGGACCTAGAGCGCGTCAATGACGTCGTTGGGTTGCCCGTTATCGCACCCCCAATGTTGTGTGCCGTTGCTTTTCAAGGTCGAATTCTGTGTTTCGATTTGGCCTCGGGAGGTCGTCCCATCTGGAGCAAGAACTTTTCTAGCGCCGTCGGTCTGACAATAGATGCTAATCAAGCTTACAGCCCAAATCAGTCTGACGCAGTATCTGCTTTTGCGTTGAAAGATGGCAAGTTGAACTGGACGCAAGATGCGTTGCGTTATCGGCAGTTAACAAGCCCCGCTGTGCTTGGCAGTGCGGTGGCTGTCGGTGATTACGATGGGTATGTACATTTCATGGCTGCGGATGATGGACGTTTACTCGCCCGCATAGCCGTTGGGGGAGGCAAGATCACTGCTCCTCTGATCGCGACACCGCAGGGTGTGCTCGTTAAGACCGGTGACGGTTCTCTTGTTTTGCTTGTGTTGAAATAAAAACTGTGTCTGTAAAGCCTGTCGTTGCCCTTGTAGGACGCCCGAATGTTGGAAAGTCGACACTTTTTAATCGACTCACGCGTTCGCGTTCGGCGTTGGTCGCCGACTTTTCCGGTTTGACCCGCGACCGTCATTACGGAGAAGGTCGCGTTGGGGACACGCCATTTATCGTGGTCGATACGGGTGGCTTTGAGCCAGTTGCGAAATCAGGCATCTTGCACCAAATGGCACGCCAGACCAAGCAGGCGATTGCAGAAGCTGATGTCGTCGTGTTTTTGGTGGATGCCCGTGCCGGTTTGAATGCGCACGACCACGATATTGCGCGCCTCTTGCGTAAGCTCGGACAAAAAGTTGTCCTGTGCGTCAACAAAGCGGAGGGGATGCAACACGGCAGCGCCGTAGCCGAGTTTCACGAGCTAGGGCTTGGCTTGCCTTGCCCTATCTCAGCCGCACACGGGGATGGCATCGCAGACTTGATTGAACATGCTCTCGAGGGACTCGGAGAGAAAGTCGAGGACGAGGTTTATGACGCTGATGAGACTGAGCCGAGTCCTGATGCGTTAGTGAGTGATACTGCTGAGGCGGCAGAACCCGTTGTTCATCACCGCATCAAGTTAGCAATTGTGGGTAGGCCAAACGTTGGTAAGTCCACGTTGATCAATACACTACTCGGTGAAGAGCGCGTGATTGCGTTTGACATGCCCGGAACCACACGTGATGCGATCGAGATTGAGTTCGATCGTGGCGGCAAACAGTACACACTGATTGATACGGCCGGTCTGCGCAAGCGTGGCAAGGTCTTTGAGGCGATCGAAAAATTTTCAGTGATTAAAACGCTGCAAGCAATCGAGGCGAGCAATGTCGTGCTCTTGATGATCGATGCTCAGCAGGAAGTATCCGAGCAGGATGCGCACATCGCAGGTTTTATTCTCGAGACTGGGCGTGCGCTAGTGGTTGCAATTAATAAATGGGATGGGCTCGATTCTGAGCATCGCGAACGCATCCAACGCGAGTTCGATCGCAAATTAAGATTTCTTTCGTTTGCACGCGTACATACGATTTCGGCCTTGCGCGGGCAGGGGATTAATACCGTTTTGCGCTCGGTGAACGCCGCGCATGCCGCTGCATTCACGAAATTGTCAACGCCGCGCCTAACGCGTGAGTTACAAGCCGCGATTGAGCAACAACCACCACCCCGTAGAGGTATCTTCCGCCCCAAAATGCGCTATGCGCACCAGGGTGGGCAGAATCCACCTTTGATCATCATTCACGGGAATGCGTTGGATGCGATCTCGGACTCTTATCGTCGCTATCTTGAAGGGCGTTTTCGAGATGCGTTCGAATTGGCTGGTACACCTTTGCGTATTGAATTCAAGTCGTCTTACAACCCTTACGCTGATAATTAATTGTTAACGCGCTAACCGCGAGCCCTTATGAGTCGTTTCTGGAATAGCCTAGTTTCTAAGTTAGAGCCCTATGTGCCCGGTGAACAACCGCGCGTTCAAAATCTGATTAAGCTCAATACAAACGAGCATCCCTATGGGCCTTCGCCCAAGGTGTTGGCGGCCATTGCTGCGCAAACAAATGACAACCTGCGTTTGTATCCCGATCCTACGGCGCAAGAGCTGCGCGAGGCAATCGCGAGACGTTTTGGGTTGACTGCCGCGCACGTGTTTGTCGGCAACGGCTCGGATGAAGTGTTGGGCCATGCGTTTCATGCCCTACTCAAGCATGATGCGCCGATTTTTTTTCCGGATATCACCTATAGTTTTTATCCGGTGTATTGCGGACTCTATGAGATTGCTTATAAGGCTATTGCTCTGGATGAGGAATTTAAAATTCGGGTGCAAGATTATTTACCCGACGGGCAAGTAAAAGCGGGTGGGATTATTTTTCCAAACCCTAATGCGCCCACTGGGATTGCCCAGCCTCTGAGCCAGATCGAACGCGTGATAGCGGGTAACCCGGATATTGTGGTGGTGGTCGACGAGGCTTATGTTGACTTCGGTGCGCAAACTGCGGCAGGACTGATCGCGCGCTACCCTAACTTGCTTGTCGTGCATACCATGTCCAAAGCCTACTCACTCGCTGGTTTGCGCGTGGGGTTTGCACTTGGACATCCCGATTTGATCCAAGGCCTTGATAGGGTTAAGAATAGCTTTAATTCATACCCGCTTGATCGACTTGCACTAGCTGGGGCACAGGCGGCAGTGGAGGATCAGGTTTATTTTGAACAGGCGCGCGATGCGGTGGTACGCAGCCGAGAAGCACTGACCCGCGATTTACAAAGCTTGGGCTTCGTGGTGTTGCCCTCGGCGGCAAACTTTATTTTTGTACGCCATCCGGCGCATACTGGTGAAGCGTTGGCAAATGCCCTGCGAGGCCGCAATATTCTCGTGAGGCATTTCAAGGTCCCGCGCATCTCGAATCATCTGCGTATCACGATCGGAACAGATGAGCAGTGCAAACAATTGGTAGCTGCTTGTCGCGAAATATTAAAGTAATTTATTAAAATATAATTATAAGTAATTGATTTAAATATATATTAACCATATAAATTGCAAGTGAGCTTTGGTGAGTATATTTAGTAATAATTTGTTTATGTCACTAGCGTCCCGAGGGAAAACCCTGTAGAGTATTACTTAAGATTTCGTCGCACAACGCAGCTTAGGTGAGGCGTAGTCGCTAACAACAATATAAGGAGCCTGCCAATGAGCAACAAAGGGCAAACTTTGCAAGATCCCTTCTTGAACGCTTTGCGTAAAGAGCACATCCCAGTGTCTATTTATCTGGTGAATGGGATCAAACTTCAGGGTCAGGTCGAATCCTTCGACCAGTACGTTGTGTTACTGCGCAACACGGTAACCCAAATGGTGTACAAGCACGCAATCTCGACAGTGGTACCTGCACGCGCTGTCAGTCTGCCTATAGAGGGCGTTGGCGAAACTGCTGCTGAATAACCCGTCCGGAGT
>JBILJY010000121.1:0-8201 GCA_044376975.1 Burkholderiaceae bacterium
GATCTCGCGTCTTGGCAGGAATCTGCTTTGTTTAATGCCACACAGCGTGCTGTACTAGCCTATACAGACGCTATGACACGCGACATACACGTGTCACCAGAAATTTTTTCTGGTGTGAAGGCGGTACTCAGTGATCGCCTACTTGTTGAATTGACGGCGACCGTTGGTGCCTACAACATGGTTTCACGCTTTCTCGAGGCCTTGCAAATTCATTCTCACGATCCACGTTAGCGTTGCTGGTAGAGCCAGTCTGCGTGCTTCAGTTCGGGCTCGATGTGTGACCCCGGGGCCGACTCTACGCATAGAGCGATTAGATGCTCCGCTTTAATGCGCGCTTGCCAGATGGCCCAGTTTTTTTTGCCTAGGTCTGGGTCATCCACACGAATCAGCGCGGGTCGCTGTGTGGCTGTCGCTGGTCTGAAGGCAAAAGATTTCAAGGGGCATGAAAGCCCCATCCCAATTGCTTTGATGTATGACTCTTTGAGTGTCCAATACTCAAGAAAGCGCGCGCTTTTTTGATGCTCGGGTTGCGCAATAAAGTCAAGCACCTCTTCAGGCGCGAAAAATCTTTCTGCGATGTCTGCGTTGGTCTCTTGACGTCCAAGATACTCGACGTCAACACCAAGATCGCGATTAAAGGCGAGGGCAAGCACAGCCAACCCCTGGGTGTGTGAGAGATTGAAACGTAGATCGACCTGAGCAGGTAGATTAACGATGTGGGGTTTGCCATACTCGTTCACGCCAAACTGCCACTGTGCTGGCGTACGGTCTGCCACTAAGCTTAAGGCACCCCGCATTAAGGCGTGGCTCACCAGGTACGTGTGGCGATGCCTATCAAAACGAAACCGATCATGAACAGCTCGCTCTTGGGGTGAAAGCCAGGAGAGGAACTCAGCACAACGCCCGGGATCAGAAACCGCTTCGGGCGCAATGTGCCAGATCTGTACTCCCTCAAAGGGTGTTGGCACAGGTTCTCGTTGCAATCGCTTAGTCAGCCTTGATGTTGGCTTTGCGCACAAGGTCCTGATAGGCATTGATCTGCGACTGAATGTACTGCCCAAAGGCCGCTGGGGTTGGGCTGGGTGCCATCTCAATACCTAGTGCAATAAACCTTTTTTGTATTTCCTGAGACGTTAGGATTTTGCTGATCTCGGTGTGAAGCTTATTAATAATTGCCGGTGGTGTGCCTGCGGGTGCGAAGATACCATTAAAGGTTGAGTCGTTGAACCCCTTGAGACCTGATTCATCCAGTGTAGGAACGTCAGGCAAGATCGGGGACCGTGTTTTACTCGTTACACCTAGGGCGACAAGTTTCCCGTCTTTCACATACTTGGCAGAAGTGCTGACTTGATCAAACATAAAGGGAATCTGTCCGCCCAATAGATCAACCATTGATTGCGCATTTCCTTTGTAAGGAACATGCAAATAAGAGACTTTGGCTGCATCGCTAAAGAGCTCAGCTGCAATATGACCGGTGGAACCATTACCTGAGGAGGCATAAGCCATACTATTAGGCTGTTTTTGTGCAAGTGCAATGAATTCTTTGAGTGTTCGAGCTTTCACTTTTTCTGGATTTACAACCAATACCATTGGGATCTGGCACGTTAGGGTAATTGGAGCGAAGTCTTTCATCGGGTCATAGCCCGCATTCTTTACAAGAATTGATGCTGTCACAAATGTCGTGGAGTGAGCTAGCAAGGTGTAGCCGTCAGCGGGCGCTTTGGCGACTAAGTTTGTGCCAAGCAAGCTACTGGCGCCAGGACGGTTTTCGACGATCACCTGTTGCCCTAGAGCTTTGGATAGTGGCTCAGCAATGCTTCTGGCAACGATATCGACATTACCCCCAGCTGCAACAGGAACGATTAGACGAATAGGTCGATTCGGGTAGTTTGCAGCATCCTGTGCGATACCGCAGAACGGAAGTAGAAAAAGTGATGCAGTGGCGAGGAAACGTTTCATGGGTATTCCTTCAGCAAAAAATTAAAAGTCGTAGAGACGGGCAGGGTTATCAACTAGGATCTTCTTGGCGATGTCCTGTGTCTTCGCCCAACGCGCAACGCGTCGAATCGCTGCCATATTATCCTCAGCATGAGCTTTCTCAATGATAGCCGGATTCCGCACCGTGCCTTTGGGCGGAAACGGATGAGGCCAGTCTGTACCCCAGAGCATTCGGTCTGGGTTGGCGGCAATGAGTGCTTCGGCAAAGGGGTCTAGATCTGAGTAGCCAGATACTTCCGACACTCGATACCCAGCGGATAGCTTGACGTAGACTTTTCCCGAGCGTACGAGAGATAAGAGAGCATCAAAGCCAGGCTGATTCAGTCCCGCCGCAGCATTCAGTCTTCCAAAATGATCAATCACAACAGTGGCTGCCGATTGCATAATCGTATCGTGCAAGCCTACGATCACGCCTAGGTTGGTGTACATCTGAATATGCCAGCCAAGCGGGGCAACTTGCTTTGCAGTGCGTAACAACTGTTGTTGAGCGATGCTAGGATCGTTTTGTCCAACAGTTTCTAAATTCAAACGTGTCCCTCGGACACCGCCTTGATGTAGCGTGTTTAGCATTTCTGCGCTAGTGGTGTCACTGATCACAGCGACACCGCGTGCGCTCTTACCGATCGTGCGCATTGCCCAAAGTAATGAAGAGTTGTCATCGCCATAAGGGCTTGGGTGTACGATCACCACGCGCTCGACACCTATGTCACGATGCATCGCGAGAAGACTCCCTACCGATGCTGTGTCAGGGGTGTAGTGTCTGTTGGCGGCGAAAGGAAATTGTGATGCGGGCGGGAACACATGTGTGTGGCAATCGCAGATTCCGGCAAGAGCAAAGGGGAGATTTGCACGGGGATCTAACGTGGTGGCTTCGTTCATTCGGCAGTCCTCAAGAGGCGTAATGGGGGTAACCACCGGGCTCGGCGTCTAACAAACGCAGCATCGCATGCCATTCAAGTTCGCCATAAGGGCGGCGTACATTAGGTTGATATAAGTGTGCCGATTTCTCCAAAACTTCTTTCGAGGGAAGGCTAAGTTGTGTCCCAGCCGCCATGGCGTCAACCTGCGCGCGGCACGACATCTCGAGTTGATACATGAGGTTGAAGGCCTGGGGAACTGACGCGCCGCTTGTCAATAGGCCGTGGTTACGCAGAATCATTGCGTTGTGCGTACCTAGGTCTCGCACTAGAGCTTCTCTTTCAGTCAGGTCTACTGCAGGCCCTTCAAAGTCGTGATAACCAATGTGATTATTGAAGCGGCTCGCGGTTTGCGTCATGGGTAACAGACCACAAGACATGGAAGAGACAGCCATCCCGGCGCGCGTATGGGTATGAATCACGCATTGCACGTCGGGGCGAGCCGTATGAATGCAGCCATGAATAACGTATCCCGACTTGTTGATTCCGTAGTCGGTGTCTGGCTTGCGTACGATTTCACCTTCAACAGTGATGCGCACTAGGCTCGATGCGGTGATTTCCTTGTATAACAAACCGTAGAGGTTGATCAATAGATCTTCAGTGCCGGAGATCCGAGCGGTGATGTGGTTATAGATCATGTCGGTCATGCCGTATTTATCCATCAGGCGATAACAAGCGGCTAGCGCAACGCGCGCTTCCCATTCCTCGGGGCTGACCTTTCCTTTCAAGGGTTCGAATTGAGTGGAAAACTTACCGGCCATAATCATCTCCTGATAGATATTTCGGCCAATAATAAACCTTTGGCCGACGAGGTACTAGTTGTTACTTAGCGAGATTGTTATGCGGGTGATGCAACGACAATATCTGCCGCATCAAGAGATTGTGATTGGTGAAATTGCTTAATATTACGGAACATGTGGCCAACAATATGTGGAACGTTGTCAAAGACGCCGCCCGCAGAGTGCGGTGTCGCGACTACTTGATCCATATGGAGCAAAGGGTTGGTTGCGCTCGGCGGTTCACCACAAAAGGTGTCAAGACCAGCGCCGGATAGTTGACCTGTTTTCAGTGCGTGGACAAGGTCTGGTTCATTAACCAGTTCGCCACGCGCGGTATTGATGAGAATAGCACCGGGCTTCATTTTAGTGAAGGCGTCCCGATTGAAGAGCTGTCGTGTTTCGGGGGTGAGTGGTGCGTGAAGGCTGAGCAGATCGCTTTGTCCCAGAAGTGTGTCAAAGTCAACGTACTGAGCACGGAATTGCGCTTCGATTTCCAGCGCCACCCGTCTCCGGCTGTGATAAAGGATCTTGACATCAAAGCCGGTCAAGCGCTTGGCAACAAAACGTGCGATATTGCCGAAGCCAAAGAGTCCAACTGTCTTGCCGTCTAACATTGAACATTGTGTGCGCAGTTCGGTGGCAATCCACTTACCTTCTTGCAGACTTCGATGAGCAAGTGGCAGACGTCTTGACGTAGCTAGCATGAGCATCAGTGCGTGTTCAGACACGGGGATCGATGTTGCCCCGGCAGTGATTGCAACCGTTACCCCCGCGCGTCGTGCTGCGTTGAGATCAATCTTGTCTACACCGATCCCCCATTTTTGAATGAGCTTGAGTTTTGGAGCAAGCGCAATAAGTTCAGCCGTCACATAGGTGCCAACAGCCATGATGACTGAAGCTTCGGGAACCAGCTTACGATGCTCAGCTTCGTCGTTCGTCTGGGCAAAGGCGATTGTGAATCCATCGGGCAGCAACGCGCGCACAACCTCACGCGTTGGCTCTGCCATAGGCGTTAAAAAGGCGATGTGCTGCGACATAAGGGGGACTTTACTGAGTTTATGATGCCTGCTCAGGCAAGGTGAATTCACCGCGTTCGACGAGCAAGCTCTTTATATCTTTCTTTACAATTTTTCCGTAGCCAGATTTTGGCATGACTTCCCAGAAAACGAACTGGCGTGGCCAACGATATTTGGCACAACGACCTTCAAGGTATCCGAGGAGTTCTACTTCACTCACGGCTGGCCCGTCAGCGCGACGTACGATGACAGCGACACCGATCTCACCCCATTTAGGGTCAGGCATGCCAACGATTGCAATCTCTGCAACACCTGGATGGGTCAGAAATACTTCTTCGACTTCCTTTGGGTAGACATTCGAGCCCCCAGAAATATACATGTCTGATTCGCGGCCCGTGATGTAGAGCAGGCCCCGCTCATCCATTCTTCCGAGATCACCAGTATGGAACCAACCACCGCGCAAGGCCTTCTGCGTGGCTTCTTCGTTGCCATAGTAACCAGCAAAAACAGCGGGCCCACGCACGCAAATTTCACCAATGTCGCCGCGGGCAAGCTCTTGCATCTTGTCGTTCAGAATGGCAACTTCCATGCCAACGCGCGGGCGTCCGCACGATCCAATATTCGCGTTTGGATCTGCATCGTCAGCGCTGTGCATCTCGGGGGGCAATACCGTGATGTTTCCAGTCACCTCGCCCAGTCCAAAGTACTGGACAAGCACCTTACCGAGTTTTTCTAGGGCGCGCTTTTGATCGGCTCGGTACATTGGTGCGCCAGCGTAGATGACATAGCGTAGTGAGCTGTGGTCATACTGATCGACTGCTGAGTGCTCGACCAACATTTTGATGATGGTAGGAACAGTAAAGAGGTTGGTGACTTTATACCGCTCGACGCATTCCCAAAACATCGCCGGGTCAAACTTTTCGCTCGGCATGAGTATGGTGGCTGCGCCACGCGCGACATTGAGTAGCGCGTGAATGCCAGCGCCGTGTGACAGAGGCGCCACGGCGATAGAGCAGTCGCGTTCATTGGTCCCAGGGATGAGGTCCGCAAGATGATTGTTCACCACAAAGGCCATCTGACCGTGGGTCAAAATGCCTGCTTTGGGTTTACCGGTCGTACCGGAGGTATAAAAAAACCAGAGCGGATCGTCGTAGGTAACCGTCTCTGTCCATTCAGGTGCAGATGGATGTTGCGCAATAAGCGTTTCGTAAGACAGTTCGCCCGCGCGCGGCGTGCCGATCACAATGACATGTTGCAACGAGTCAGAGGCTGCACGCACGGCATCGGTATGGGCGTGAAAAATATCCTCAACAATCATCGCAACCGCACCACTCGAGGCGCCGAGATAAGCGACCTCAGGTGGGGTGAGCCGAAAATTGGTCGGGACCCATACACAACCAAGCTTGAAGGCGGTCCAGCAGTTCTCAAATGTTTGAAGATTGTTGCGCGACTGTAAAAGAATGCGATCGCCTTTCTTGATACCTAACTTACGCAGCGAGGCCACCATGGCGTTGACGCGTTGGTTCAGCTGTGCCCACGTCCAGGATGTATCATTTTGAATGAGAGCGCGATGATCTGGGTAGAGCTGAGCCGTATGGGTAAGTAAACGGCCCAGATTCATCGACTGCGCAAGATTCACACAGACTCCAAGACGCTTAAGTAGTTAGCGACTGACGCGCCGCCCATGTTGAATACAGCACCAGCATGCGCATTTTTAATCTGCATCTCACCGGCTAGGCCAGAGAGTTGCATGGCTGCCATCACGTGCTGTGACACGCCGGTCGCTCCGATTGGGTGGCCGCGAGACTTCAACCCGCCGGAAGGATTGACAGGGAGCTTTCCGCTCTTTGTCGTGACGCCGTCCAAAATGACGCGTGCGCCTTGTCCCTGCGGCGCCAGCCCCATGGCTTCATACTCAAGCATCTCTGCAATCGTGAAGCAGTCGTGTGTTTCGACAAAATGCAGATCACTCAATGACATCGACGCATCGTTGAGTCCTTTTTTCCAAGCAAGCGCGGCTCCTTCGAAAACTGTCGGATCACGTCGCGACAAGGGTAAAAACTCGTTGACGTGTGTCCGCGAGCGCCAACGCACTGCAGGGACCTTCGCACCGGGAAGCGGTTCATTGGAAAGGACGAGCGCGGCGGCACCGTCGGAGACTAAGGAGCAGTCTGAACGTTTCAGAGGACCCGCAACGAACGGGTTCTTTTCGGACGGGTTGCGACAAAAATCGAAACCTAGGTCGCGACGCATGTGTGCATACGGATTGTGTACACCGTTGGCGTGGTTCTTGGCAGAAATCGCAGCAAGCGCGTCGGACTGATCGCCGTAACGTTTAAAGTATTCGCCAGCGATCTGTCCAAAGACTCCCGCAAAGCCGCCTTCAGTGTGGCCTTCCTCCTTAACATAGGAAGCCTTGAGTAAGATTTCCCCAATCTCTTTATTCGGGAGCGTGTTCATCTTCTCCATGCCGACAACGAGGGCGCGTTTGATACGTCCGCTCGCCAGCGCATCTAGTGCGGACCAGATAGCCGCTGAACCGGTCGCGCAAGCGTTCTCCATACGAACGGCTGGAGTATGTCTAAACTCGGGGATCGCAACGCCCATCAGCGCACCGCTAAAGTCTTGCTGAACGAAACCCGCGTTGAAGTGCCCGACAAAGATTGCGTCGATATCCGAGGGCGTTAGTCCCGCACTTTCGATCGCAGGTAAGGCCGCATCGCGGATCAATTGGTCGAAGTCCATATTGTCTAGTTTTCCGAAGGGTGTATGACCCCAGCCGACGATATATTGTTGCTTCATGTGCCACCTCGAAAAATTAGTAAAGATGTTGTGTTTGCGCTGGGTAAACCAACGCTAGTCAGATCGAATCAGTCTGTGCTTTACGCAGCGTGGGGATTCCAACGCCCGATGCATCAAAGCCACCATCTACCGCTAGGCACTGACCGTTAATAAACGCTGCAGCGGGGCTGCATAAGAAACCAACGGCATTTGCGATCTCTTCGGGCGTGCCGTATCGATTCATCGGAATTGTGTCGTAATAGTCAGAACGGATCGCCACGCTGTGTACAAGTTTGGCCATTTCGGTATCAACAGGACCAGGGGCAACAGCATTTGAACGAATACCAACCGTCCCAAGTTCGACAGCTTGCTGTTTGGTCAAGTGCAGCAGTGCTGCTTTACTGGTGCCATAAGCCACGCGTAGGGTACTGGCACGTAAACCTGATATTGACGCAATATTTACGATTGCGCCACCCCCAGCTTTCTTCATGTAAGGCACACAGGCTTGCGAACAAAGAAAGGCTCCGTCCAAGTTTGTTCCCAGCACATGTCGGAACTCTTCAAACGTGGTTTCGCCGATCGGCTTGAATACCGCGACACCAGCGTTGTTGACTAAGGCATCAATACGGCCAAACTGTTTCGCAATGGCGTCGATGTTTGCTTGCACTTGCTCTGGTTTGGAGACGTCGCAGGCGAGCGCAAGTACGCGT
>JBILJY010000006.1:0-28604 GCA_044376975.1 Burkholderiaceae bacterium
CGGCGCATCGCTTGTTCGCCCGAGCCCTGCCGTACCTGGGTTCGGGCGAAGACCCTTATTGCGCGGTGTTGCACAAAAAGCCTCTCATCCTCTATGCTGCAGGCTCGCACTTGTGTGCTTAGGCGTCTCTCCCAATAAGATTTTAGCGATGCCTGGGCTGAACTGTGCCTATAATTCACGACACACCATACCGCAGCATTGCGCTAACAGGAGATACAAATGGGTAAATTCGTACAACTAAAGGCTTCAGACGGCCACCAATTTGACGCTTACGTTGCC
Source organism: Burkholderiaceae bacterium (assembly GCA_044376975.1). Taxonomy (GTDB): domain Bacteria; phylum Pseudomonadota; class Gammaproteobacteria; order Burkholderiales; family Burkholderiaceae_B; genus Zwartia. Next base: position 280 of record JBILJY010000006.1, read on the forward strand.
GAGCCCGCAGGGAAGCCTCGCGGACTCGTTGTAATCGCACCAGAGATCTTTGGTGTGAATAGCCATATTCAATCCGTCACCGACGGCTATGCGCAAGATGGCTACATGGCGATAGCACCGGCATTTTTTGATCGCGGTCAGCGTAAGTACGACGCTGGCTACACTCAGCCGGATATTGCTGCTGGCGTTGAGATCATGAAAAAAATCAGCTTCGATGACGCCATGCTAGATGTCGCAGCCGCACTCGAGTACGGCAAAGCAGCAGGGAAGGCTGGAATCGTAGGCTATTGCTGGGGCGGCGTGCTTGCTTGGCTCGCAGCGGGGCGTGTCGCTGGTCTGAGCTGCTCAGCACCTTATTACGGCGGCGCAATTCCGAATTTCCTGAAGGAAACTCCAAAGTGCCCAGTCATGTTCCACTTTGGTGAAACGGATCACTCAATCACTTTAGAGCAGGCAAAAGTCGTAGCAGCTGCCTATCCAAAAGAACAAAGCTTTTTCTACCCAGCAGGTCATGGCTTTAACTGCGACCAACGGGGCTCCTACGACGCGGCATCCGCAAAATTGGCGCGCGAACGCACAATCGAATTGCTGCGCAAGCACGTCGGCTAATCGCTCGTAGAAAGTATCAGAAAAAAGGCGGCCCGCGCTTTCGCACGGGTCGCCTTTTTTTACCAGCTTCTATTTTTTACCTGAGGCGAGTCCCGGTAAATCAGATACGCGCGAGATCTGATCGAGAGACATCAATGCATCAAACAGTTGACGAGACGAAAACTCAACTTGCCCTACCCGCGCACAATCCTCAAACTTAGCCCACAATTGCTCACGACTGAGAGGTAAATCGGGACCGCCCCGTACCGCGACAACTTGCCGACTTTCAATCGTCTTTCCGTCCTTAAGTTTGACGGTGACTAAATCGAAGGGTGAATAGCCTGGCAAGTTAGGATGCTCCTTCTCATCGGCAATGACCATCACTTTTTTCATCAGGTCTTGTACATCCTGGCGCACGACGAAGTCGTCGACCAGCTCAGTCAGCCCGGCACGACCAGCGACAACACACGACGCCATTGCAAACTCCATGCTGAACTTTGCTTCGAGCCCAGTTTGAGGATTGTGATTACGCAAAACCTTGGTGTTACGCGCACTTGTCATCGCGGTAATCGATTCGATCTCCTCACCACTCATGGCATGTTCTGCCACAAGGTCTAACATGCCATCGAGCGCACGATGTGTACAAAAGCACAAGGGATACTTCTTAACCGACAGCTTGCTGATCGCCAGTTTCCAAGGGTTACCTGCTTGCACGGGACTTGTCACGTCAAAGCGACTGCCGGGAGACACTGCAGACAAGAAGCCTTGGGGATGCTCCAGCGCATCCGTCGATGACGTAAAACCTGCCTTGACCAAGCGTGCTGCCATGACACCTGCTTGGGCCGAGCGCCCTGCATGAAACGGTTTAGTCATCGTACCGAAATTTGCCATGGTGCCAGCACTTTGCGACGCACCCATCGAGATTGCCATCGCGCACTGCTCTGCATTTAGCTTGTTTAATGATGCGCACGCAGCTGCCGAGCCGATCGCACCTAAGATGCCGGTGGGATGCCATCCTTTGGTGTGATAATGATCCGGTTCACGCCGAGCGAGTTCGGCCCAAACCTCGTACCCGGCCGCGTATGCAACCACCATATCGCGACCCGACGAACCCAGTGCCTGGGCCTCTGCCAAAATAGCTGGCACCAGTACCGTGCTTGGATGACCCTTAAGCGCAACATCATCGAAGTCCAGCGCATGGGCAGCAACGCCATTAATCCAAGCGGCATCTGGCGCACTTGCAGTCTGTGAACCGAAGAGCAGCGTCGATGGACCGGGCTGCGGAGCAAGTACTTCGGTCAATATCCGAGTAGGTGGCTCCTCCCTGCCGGCCAACATCACACCAACGCAATCGGCAAAGCCGGTATAAATGACTTCAAGCGCATCCTTAGGAATCTGCTCAAACTTTAAACTTGCGACAAAGCGGCCGAGGTCGCGTGTGAGGTCGGTCATGATGGATTTCCTCGCTTAAGCGTTCGCAGCCATAGAAGCCTTGACCTTCTCACGCAATTTATTGAGCGAGCCTCCTTTCATGACAGAACCAGGCAGGGGATGACCCACCACTTGCTCAGCAAGCAATGCGGACTCAATCAGTTTTTCAAGATCAATCCCGGTTTCAATTCCCATCTCGTGACACATAAAGACAAGGTCTTCCGTGCAGACGTTACCCGAGGCACCCGAATGGGATGCGAAGGGGCATCCTCCCAAGCCAGCGACAGCCGCATCAAAAATTGCGACGCCCATTTCCATTCCCGCGTAGGCATTTGCGATCCCCATGCCGCGCGTGTCATGCAAATGCAGGGATAACTGCAGATCAGGATATTTGTCACGTACCGCACCGACCACCTTGCGAATCGAGCCAGGTGTCGCCCACGCCATCGTGTCCGCTAGCGAGAGAACTTCGAGCTTGAACTTGTGCTCATCCGCCAGGTCATGAAAGGTCTGGATCAAATCCAATATGCGCGATACTGGGATATCCCCTTCGAAGTTACAACCAAAAACAGCCATGATGCTAGCGCGATTAATTGGCACCTTGTAGTGATTGAACATCCCAATCATCGAACGGACCGCCTCTACGTTCTGTACGAGCGTACGCTTCTGATTGCGCAACAAGAATTTTTCAGAGGCGGTGAGGGACAGCGAACCGCGGATATCGAGTTTTTGTGTCGCGATTGCTCGCTCGAGTCCCTTGTCGTTTAGCCACAGGCCTGTGTAACGCACACCAGGTTTGCGCTTAAAGCCAGCGACGATCTCTGGCGCATCTGCCATCTGGGGAACAGCTGCTGGGCTCACGAAAGAGGTCACTTGGATTTGCTCGAGTCCAGTCTCAGACAGACTATCGATCAATTCGATTTTGCGCGAAGTCGGAATCGGACCTTTCTCAATCTGCATCCCTTCACGAGGGCCTTCTTCCAGGATACGTACGCGCTTTGGCAAGTCTGACATGTCTGCTCCTATTTATAAGTGTGTGTCGCGTAAGCGACCCGAAACATAAAATGATTGGAACCAGAGTAATACCAGCGCCAAGTCGATGTCAACGCAGGCGGTTAACACTTCCAATATGTGATCAAACGACACTTAGTCAGGATCCGGTGCCTTGGAAGTGCCTGATTGACAAGGAGTACGCTTAGACCTAGGATTGCCGACAAGAAAAAGAAGCTATTAAGGGACAACAATGCAGTGCAGCTCACGATGAACGCGGAAAGAACCGGGGCTCTCTTCTGGCTTCTTTTTGGGTGCGCCGCAATATATGGCGGGCTTGACCTAGAACTCGGCACAATGCAAGAGCCCGGCTCAGGCTTTCTGACTTTCGTGGCCGGCTCCTTCGTCAGCTGTATGGCCCTGATCATCATTATTCAGTCTTATCGTAAGGATCAAACGACCTCCAAGCGCGTGACAGACCTTTGGAAAGGCAAAAAGTGGAAACGGGCGGTGGCAATCACCTTTCTAATCGCACTATTTATCCTCTCATTTGAAAAACTCGGCTTTTTTGTCTGTAGCCTAGTGCTTCTCATTGTCATCATGCGCTGGCTTGAGGGTCTAAGCTGGAAACTGTGTCTGCTCGTGCCATCCATTGCAATTGGAACGACCTACGTTGTCTTCAAGTTCTTCATGAACATCTCGCTCCCCGCGGGAATTTTCGGTTTCTGACGAGAGAACGCATACATGGATTTCGCAGACAACCTACTCACCGGCCTAGCGGTCGCCTTTCAACCACACAACCTCCTGTTCTGTTTTATAGGTGTGCTGATCGGCACGCTGATAGGCGTGTTGCCTGGCCTAGGGCCTGTCGGTGCGATGTCCATCCTTTTGCCCGTTACATTTGGCATCTCCCCGGTCACGGCCATCATCATGCTTTCTGGCATCTACTACGGTGCACAGTATGGAGGCTCCACGACATCCATCTTGGTGGGTATTCCTGGCGAAGCGGCCTCGGTCGTCACGATGCTTGATGGCCACCAAATGGCGCTCAAGGGCCGCGCAGGCCCTGCGCTTGGCATCTCTGCCTTTGGTTCGTTTATTGCGGGCACCTTAGGCATCATCGGCTTGATGCTTTTGGCACCACCGTTGGCCGCCATTGCGCTCAGGTTCGGACCGCCCGAATATTTTGCCTTGATGATTATGGGTCTGATTATTCTGACCTACCTCGCGCAAAAATCAATGGTGAAGTCACTGATGATGGCAGGGGTCGGCATCTTAGTCGGTATGGTCGGGCTAGACACCATGACTGGCATGCCGAGGTTTACCTTCGACATCCCAGATCTCATCGACGGTATTGGCATCGCGCCGCTCGCGATGGGGTTGTTTGGCGTGTCCGAGATATTGCTCAATGTCGAGCAAACGATCAAGCAAAGTGTTGTAGTCAAACAGGTCAAAAATCTTTTGCCTAGCAAACAAGACTGGAAAGATTCGGCGATGCCTATTGCACGTGGCTCAGTTACCGGCTTTTGTCTGGGCATTTTGCCAGGCGGTGGAGCTGTTCTCGCCTCCTTCATTTCTTACGGCGTAGAGAAGCGCTTATCCAAACATCCTGAGACGTTTGGTCATGGTGCTATTGCCGGTGTGGCCGGGCCAGAGTCTGCCAACAATGCAGCCGCCCAAGCCGCCTTTATTCCACTGCTAACTCTGGGCATCCCAGCTAACGCAGTAATGGGTATTTTGCTCGGGGCATTACTTATTCATGGCATCACGCCAGGACCCATGATGATTGAAAACAATCCTCAGCTTTTTTGGGGAACCGTCACGAGTATGTACGTCGGCAACATCATGCTGCTTGTGCTTAATCTACCCTTGATTGGTCTGTGGGTACGTTTGCTAAAAGTTCAGTACGCCGTACTGTTTCCGCTTATCCTTTTTATTGCACTGATAGGCGCCTACGTTATCAATGGCAGTGAAATGGACTTGTACCTGATGCTGTTTTTCGGTGTGCTCGGCTACTTGATGCGTAAGTTTGAATATGAGCCGGCGCCGTTAATCCTGGCTTTCGTTTTAACGAACATACTAGAAGACTCACTACGACAGTCACTCATCATATCTGGGGGGAGCATGTCGATTTTCGTCACCCGTCCGATCGCAGCAAGCTTTTTGTTTATCTCGCTCGTGCTGCTCATTACGGCAGTAATGCCAAGCATCCGCAAGAAACGCAGTGCCTTGGCGGCTACAGCCGCTGAAAATGCTTAATACAACTTATCCATCTCTTTAATGAGGACGCAAATGAAAATCAAATCAGCCTTACGCGCCACTGGAGTAGCCGGAGCTGTCTTAACCTCCTTGATACTACCTGCAGCAGCGCAAGCGCAGTACCCTGACAAACCGATTACCTTGTACGTCGCGTTTGCGGCAGGCGCCACAACCGATGTCACCGCCCGTGCTCTGGCACAAGGTGCTGAAAAGATATTGGGTGTCCCAATTACCGTTGAAAATAAAGGTGGTGGTGGAGCGACCGTTGCCAACGGATTGCTTGCAAGCAAGAAGCCTGATGGCTACTCACTCTTGGTCACCTCAACGGGCTCCATTACGGTACGCCCGCTGCTAATGAAGCTTGCCTACACACCCAAAGACTTCCGCGTCCTGATGCAGTACACCTTTTACATTGGTGGACTCGTTGTTCCGGCAGACTCACCTTGGAAAACGGTCGATGACTTCGTCGCACATGCAAAAAAGAATCCGGGTATGACCTATGCGTCAAGCGGCCCAAACACGCAACAGCAAATCGGCGTGGAGTCCTTCGCGCGCTGTAAGGGTTTAACGTTTAAACACGTTCCGACAAAAGGCGGCTCTGCGGCCAACACCGCGCTGATGGGAAAGCACGTCGACTTTATAGCAGGGTCGGGCTCGCACATCCCTCTGGTTCAGCAGGGTACGTTTCGCGAGCTCGTTACTTTTCACGTAGATGCTAGAGACCCTAAACGCCCTGACATTCCTGTCATGAAGGACATTGGCTGTCCACCAACCAATCCACCAAACGGAATGATTGTTATAGCTCCGGCGGGACTGCCAGACCCAATCGCCGCAAAACTTACTGCAGCATTCAAACAGGTCTCGGACACACCTGAATTTAAAAAGTTGTTGGACAAATATAATCTTGACTATGCGTACGAAGATGGCAAGTCGGTACAAGATAAATTTCCAGCCGAGATTGAGTGGTACAAAAAATATTTTACCGACGCTGGCATGACACTTAGATAATTGAAACAGGATCAGAATATGAAGCAAATTAACCCCCAAAATATCACTTGGGACGCGACGGCAGACCTAGTCGTTGTGGGCTTTGGTGGGGCGGGTGCAGCCACAGCAATCACTGCGGTCGAAGCAGGTGCCTCCGTGATCATGCTGGACAAGGCGCCCGAGGGGCAGGAGGGCGGCAACACGCGTGTCGCCGCGCAGGGCTATCTCAACACCTCTACACCCGAGGGCGCAGCCACCTACTTAAACGCGCTGTGTGGGCCTTACACCGTTCCGCAAGACATGGTTAAAGTCTGGGCAGAAGAGATGTGTAAGAACAACGAATGGCTCACCTCGATTGGTGGTGATCCACAAGAGCATCAACATAAAGTAGGGATCGAATTTCCTGATCTTCCGGGCTCCGATTCGGTACACAAGTTTCACCATGGCGATATCCTTGGTTATTCAAAGACATGGGAAATGTTGGCTGAGGCTGTTCGTGCCCGCCCCATTGAGGTGCGCTACGAATGTCCAGCTACCCGCTTGATACAAGATCCTCTGACACAAGAAGTCATCGGTGTAGTGGCAAATCACAAAGGCAAGTCAATTAATATCAAAGCGCGTAAAGGCGTTGTCCTGACCTGTGGTGGCTTCGAAAATAATCAAGAGATGATTCGCAACTACCTTACCGGCGTACCCTATTGCTACACATCGGGCAGTCCTTTTAATGAGGGTGACGGTGTACGTATGGCGATGGAGCTAGGCGCCGATCTTTGGCACATGAATAACTTTGCGGGCCCCTCCATGGCGCTCAAAGTGCCGGACTATCCCACAACGTTTTCCATGATGGCCTTGCATTTTTCGCATGAACCGGCAGGTGGCATGGTTGTAGTCGGTCCTGATGGCAAACGCTTTACCGACGAAAAGTACAAAACAAGACACGGAAAAGTTGAGCATCACGGCAAATGGTACGCCCTGCGTACCCCTTGCCCGATGTATATGGTCTTTGACCAAGCCATGATGAATGACGGTCCGATTTACGATGGAAAGCCAACCCATGGCTGGACACAAATCATGAGCGGCTACACGTGGAGCAAGGACAATAAAGCAGAACTGGGTAAAGGCTGGATCAAGACCGCCCCGACTTTAGAAGCGTTGGCAAAACTACTGGACCTACCGGAAGGAAGTTTGGACCAAACCGCCGCACGCTGGAATGCTTCGGTGGCAGCGGGAACAGACGCCGACTTTGGTCGTACCAAAATGTTCCAACCCTTTGGCGCAGGTCCGTTCTACGCAGTAGAACTTTCACCCTCCATGCTCAACACACAAGGCGGTCCACGTCGCAACGCTCGTGCCGAAATCGTCCGCCCGGACGGAACCCCTATCCCTCGCCTATACAGCGCAGGCGAGCTCGGTTCGATCTTTAGTTATTTGTACCAGGGGACCGGGAATATCGGCGAGTGCTTTGCTTTTGGTCGGATCGCTGCGCGCAGTGCAGTAGCTCAAAAAGCTTGGAGTTGAACCCCAAGCTTTTTTGGTCACCATGCATTGATTACTTTGGTGCCGGGGTGTACTTCCCGCTTAATTGCGGGGTGTGCACTCCGGGCTGCTTCGCCTCTTGTCGTTCCAGTCGAGTCTGACGTGCCCAGGTGCGTTTCAGATCATCGCGCACATTAATCGTTAAACGCCCCAAGCCCTCTGTCTCCAACTCGATCACATCTCCGTCCATAAAGGGGTTGAGGCCACGGTGATTAGTTCCGGTCGCGACGATATCCCCTGGCTCCAACGTGTGGATAGAGCTAATCCACTCGATGCAGCGAGGTATGTTGTGCGCCATGTCATCCGTATTGAAATCCTGCATCAACTTTCCGTTATTCCACAGACGAATTTGTAACTTCTGTGGATTAGGAATTTCATCGGCAGTGACAATATAAGGTCCGATCGGTGCGAAAGTATCGCGCGACTTCATCTTGAAGAAAATATTGCCTTCAGGACCTAGCCCACGCGCCGATCCATCAATGAAGTTCACGTAGCCAAAAATATAATTCATGGCATCTTTCGCCACGACGTTCGTTGCACGTTTTCCAATGACTAATGCAATCTCCGCTTCACCCTCAAAAATCGTAGCAGGTACGTCAGGCAGAACCATCGAATCTCCGGGCCCGATGATCGCGCCTGGAGCTTTTTGAAAGGCATTAATAGGTGCCGGCTCAGTTCGGGTGCCATCCTCCATGTAATTCACGGCCATACAGTCGATATGACCCGGTTTAGGCAAGGGTGGTCGAATACGCACCGAAGTCACCGGCACCCCTTTTGCATCAATAAGGAACGCCTCGATCTTGGGCCGGTACACCTCAAAATGCGCAATCAGTCCATTAATCAAATCGTGTGGGCCTAAGTGCGGAATGCCGGCGACTACCGAGGTGACATCTACCACCTGATCGCCTTTCAAAATCCCCAACCTAAAGTCATTAAAAAATAATATTTTCATTGTTCTCATTCCCTTCAAAAAAATCAGTCGAGCACCCTATCAACCTTAGCACTGCACCCAAAAAGTCACAGCGTCGAATGCCAGGAAGTCCATATTTTGAAAACCCACCGCTATTTACCTCGTCCCCCTAAAATAGGGTGATTCGAGAGAACGTTTATGCTAGGATAAATTCCGACAAAGCGCCGTTAAATTAAAAAGAACAATAGGCGTTCGTGACTAATAATTAAAAACATTAGTCCGTACTGCCTACTGGGGAGACACACAGTGGATTTTGGATACACCAAAGAGCAACAAGCTCTGCGTACAGAGGTTTTAGATTTTATTCGCACACATCTCACCGCCGAGGTGTACGCGGAACTCGATGCAGACGAAGAGGCGCTCGAAAATGGAAAAAGCGAGCGTCACCCTGGCAAAAAAGGGCCGCTCGTTAGCGCTGTCTTTAAAAAGATTGGCCAACGAGGCTGGCTGGGATACAGCTACCCAAAAGAATATGGCGGCGGCGGCGGTGATCGCGTTGGTCAAAACATTATCGAGGAAGAGTTCCAACGAGCAGGCATACAAGTTGGCCTTGCTGGAAGTGGTGCGCCAGCGATCATGGCAGCAGGCACAGAGGAGCAAAAACGTCACTACCTGCCAAAACTAATCGCGATGGAATACACCTTTGCATTGGGCTTTACCGAGCCCCATGCAGGCGCTGACCTAGCTGCGCTCCGTTGTCGAGCCATACGAGAGGGCGATCATTTCGTCATCAACGGTCAGAAAATGTACACCACAGCAGCGCATACCGCGACGCACATGTATTTGATGGCGCGCACCGACCCCGAAGCGGCGCGACACGATGGCATTTCGATTTTCCTATTTCCGATGGATACGCCAGGCTTAACTGTGCGCCCTCTTTGGACGATTCAAAACAATCCACGCGCACCTCGCGGCACCACTTATGGCGACGCACGTAGCAACGAAGTTTTTTTTGAAAACGTACGCATTCATGAGTCGTGCCTCTTAGGGCGCGAAAACCAAGGCTGGCGCGTTGGTTCGATGGGTTTAAACCTAGACCGGGTCGGAGCATCTCGCTATCTGCGATCGGTGCGGCGCGATGAGGACATCGTCAATTGGATTAAAGCCAATTCGTTTGGTGACTATGCGCCTGCAAAGAACCCCGCAATCCGTGACAAAGTAGCTGAGCTCTGGATCGAAGGACAAATCTGCCGCCTAATGACAATGCGCAGTATGTCAATTGTCGAAAAAGGTGGGAACTTCACTTACGAAGGTTCTGCAGAAAAGGTATGGTCACCAGAGCATGGGGTGCGCACAACAGAAGCCATCACACAAATGTTGGGGCCCTACGCGACCTTACTAAATGGTTCGCCTCATGCCGTTGAGAACGGCGTGTTCGCCCACAACACCATGGGTGCGTTTCAGTCTGGCATCAATCACGGCAGCGTCCAGATCATGCGCGATCAGGTGGCAAAGCGAGGGTTAGAGTTGCCCTCCTCACGCCGCGCAAAATCCAAATAGCACCAGTTACAGGAAAGAATCATGGATGTATTGCTAACCGAAGAAGAACAAATGGTGGTCACGAGCGCCAGAGAATTCCTCAATGGAGAATGCTCAACCGCGCTCGTTAGAAAAATGGAACTTGATCCGCTTGGCTATCCACCAGCCCTGTGGGATAAGTGTGCCGAGATGGGATGGCCAGGAATGTGTTTGCCGGAGGAGTACGGCGGCCAAGCATTACCGCTTGCCTATTTAGGACTAGTCTTACAGGAAGTTGGGCGTGCGGTGGCGCCAGTCCCTCTGCACAGTACGGCCGTGACAGCGATTGCGCTTTCACGACACGCAAGTAAATTAGTTTGCCAAAAAATTCTTCCCGACGTTTGTACTGGCAAGACGATTTTGACTTGGGCATTCTCAGAAGAAGACCCCCGTTTTGTGCCAGGCTCGGTCAAGATGCAAGCGCGCGCAGATGGTGATGACTTTGTGTTAACCGGCAGAAAGCTGTTTGTCGATAACTTTTTGGCGTCAAGTCACTGCCTAGTCGCTTGTCGCAGTGCGGCCTCGGACGCGTCTAGCGAGGGCATTTCATTATTCTTAGTTGATACAAAGGCAGCAGGCATCTCGTCCACGCCTTTACGCACTTTGGCGAAAGATCAGCAGTGCGAAGTTGTCTTTAATCAAGTGCGCGTCCCGAAGTCTGCGCTGGTTGGAAAACTCCACCACGGCTGGGCGGCGATGGAGCAATTGCTTGATCTAGCAACGGTGTTGCTCTGCACACAGATGCTGGGCGCGACGCGCATGGATGCCGAGATGGCAATAGACCATGCAAAGTTCCGTGAAGCCTTTGGTCAGCCAATCGGCGCGTTTCAATCCATACAGCATATGTGTGCCGACATGATCATCTGGATCGATGGAGGCGAGTTGCTCGCCTATGAGGCCTTATGGAAAATGGACAATGGGCTCCCGGCACAAGTCGAGGTGTCACAGGCCAAGGCATTTTGCAATGAGAAGTGCCCTGCCGTAGCACGCAACTCGCAATCCATTCACGGTGGCATTGGCTTCATGATGGAGTTTGATCTCCACTTATGGCTGCGGCGGATTACCGCTTGGTCAATGCGGCTCGGTACAAGCTTCGAGCATCGGGAGCGCATCGCTAGTGCGTTACTCGACACCCCGGGTAATGTTGTCCTTGGCGGACCGGTTCCTCCTTTGGCCGCTTAACTATTTCGTACGAGGTAGCTTCATGAAATGTCCAGTTTGTTCAAAAAATATTGATATCGAAGGCGCAGATTCTAAAACCGGAGAGACGGCTTTTGGCGCCAAGGAAATAGACCCGTCGAAAGGTACTCGGCAATTTCACGATGGTGAATGGTATTTTTTGTGTTCACTTGGTTGTCGCACAAAGTTTACGATGAGCCCGCAACGGTATCTTGCTGGAAAGACTTAACGCAAGCATTCAACGCAGCATAAGGCAGTCGTCATTACTGCCTGTGCTTAACTGGAGAGGTTCAGCATGTCTGCATTTTCCGATTCACTAAAAAAGTATATTGGCATGAAGTCTGAAACCGAGATCGCCTGTGATCCGGTCGAGCAAGGTGCCGTTCGTCGGTACGCACAGGCGATCATGTATGAAGATCCAATCTTTGCGAAAGCCTGTGAGAACAACGAACGTTACGGCGGCCCTGTCGCGCCACCACTATTTCCAACACATCTTTTCCGACGCCCCTTAGGAACGGAAGATCCGATACAAGCGAACGCCCGTAATCCAGACTTCGACGGCATCGTCGCTGCCACAAGCTCACAAGGCCTACCAAACATAGAACCACTAAATGGCTATGCCTTGCTGAATGGCGGCTCTGAGATCGAATTTTTTCGTTACGCCCTGCGAGGAGAGAGTGTTAAGTTAGTGTCTCACTATGCAGACATCATTGAAAAAGAAACTAGCAAAGGTCCGATTGTTCTGGTCGTGACCGAGTCGGAATACCGCACGGGCGAGGGCGAGTTACTGATTCGCACACGCCGCACACAGATTCGGAGAAAATAAAATGGCGCTTGGCAAAACACCTTATTTTGAAGATGTCGCGGTTGGCCTCGAACTACCTGGTCTGGAGAAGGGGCCTTTGACCACGGCACACTTGATGCGCTGGTCAGCCGCCATGGAAAACTGGCACAAGATTCACTATGACAAGCCCTTTGCCATAGAACACGACAAGCTACCCGGCCTGCTGATTAACGGCTCACTTAAGCAGCAATTTGTAATGCAACTGATCGCTGACTGGGCTGGTCCGCAAGGTTGGCCATGGAAAGCGAGCTTCCAGTTTCGGGCGATGAATCTGGTGGAAGAGACTGTGCGCGTCTGGGGGCGTGTCACGGGAAAACGCGAGGCGCCAGACTTTGGCCTTATCGATATAGAGTTGGGCATCATCAACGACGCGGGTAAAGAGTCTACGCCGGGCACCGCTGTCGTTGCCCTCCCCTACAAAAGCGGCAAACCTGTCCCTTACCCTTTCGTCCCGCCAAACTTGTAGGCTTAAGATCACGTGAATACTCCGGCAACTTCCGAGCAACAGGTCCATGGTGCGCTACACGGCGTACGCGTACTGGACCTAAGCCAGGGCATTGCTGGCCCCTTTGCGGCGCGCCTTCTTGGCGATCATGATGCCGATGTCCTTAAAGTAGAACCTCCTCGCACCGGCGAATCGGGCCGCAGACTTGCTCCACTAAAGACCGATGCGCCTGAGCCAGAACAAAGTCTTCTGTTTCAGTATCTGAACTGGAACAAGCGCAGCATTGCGCTCGACATCTCTAATGCGCTCGATCAGCGTACGCTGCGTGCGCTGATCGAGCGCAGTGATATTCTGATCGAAAGTTTTCGGCCAGGCACGCTCGACGCATGGGGTATTGGCGTGGACGTGATGCTTGAATGGAATCCACGGCTCGTCATTACATCTATCACGAACTATGGTCAAACCGGACCTTACGCACAGTATGAAGCGAGCGATCTCACGTTGCAGGCGATGAGCGGAATCATGGCGATCAGCGGGCAAGTCGATCGCGAACCGTTGAAGCACGGCTTATCGCAATCCTACTATTGTGCAGGACTGACCGGCGCCTATGCTTCGATCATGGCCTACACCGCAGCGCAGCAGGATCAGTTTGGTGAGCATGTTGATGTGTCTATTCATGAATGCCTTGCCTCCGAACTGGTGCTTAACGAGTCTTATTATGCGTTTCTCGGTGCTGTGCAAGGGCGACGCGCTATTGTTCAAGATCCCTTCGCCGGTGAACCGATCGCCACGCGCAAGGGGTTTGTCGCATTTCAAACTGGGGGTGGCGCACCCTTCGAAACATTTGCAGAGCTCTTCGATCGACCAGAGTTTTTAGAGAAACGGTTTACAAGCCCTCCTGAGCGAGAGAAGCGCGTACCAGAGGTCCGGGCTTTGCTTGAGCAATGTGTGGGAAATCGAGACGCTAAGGAAGTATTTTTAGCAGGCGCTAACAAAAGGCTTTTGCTGGGAGTTGTTCAAGGCGCTAGTGACTTACTTCAGTGTGAGCACCTAGAAGACCGCAAGGCGTTTGCAACGGTGTCTCATCCAGACACAGGGACTGAGTTACGTTTACCTGCGGAGCTTGCCAAGCTATCACTTACGCCTACCGCACTCAGACGCCGCGCGCCTAGGCTTGATGAACACAGGGATGAAGTGCTAGTTGAACTGCTCGGACCAAGTGACAATAAGGAAAGGGTATGAGCACTGGGAAGCCCACTCTGCCACTCGTCGGCGTTCGCGTACTCGATCTGTCGTATGTATTTGCAGTGCCCTACATGGCTGGACTCCTCAGTGACCTAGGCGCGGAGGTCATCAAAATCGAAGCTCCGCACAAACTTGATCAAACTCGGGGACGCGCGTTTGGACCGTATCTCGATAATGATCCAGCGCAAGATCCTTGGAATCGCTCCGGAATCTTCTATGTCGTAAATCGTGGCAAGCGTTCACTCGCTATGGACATGAGCAAACCTGAAGGCCAGGATATTTTCAAGGAACTTGTTCGCAAGAGCGATATTGTCTTGGATAACTACACGCCCCGGGTCTTGCGTAAGTGGGGTCTACATTACGACGAGCTTAAGAAAATTAAGCCCTCTCTCATTATGTTGTCCAACACTGGCTACGGCTCAACAGGACCTTGGTCTGCGTTTCCAAGCCAAGGGACAACGCTTGAAGCGACGATGGGGATCACATACTACACAGGCTACCGAGGTGACAAGCCTTGGAAAGTCGGACAGTCTTACCCTGACTTTATCGCCTGCTGGGCGGGCCTAAACGGCTTATGGGCTGCCATTAGCCACCGGAAGAAAACAGGCGAAGGGCAATGGGTTGATGTCGGAATGTATCAACTCGGTGTCGCCATGATGCCAGAGCCGTTCATTCAGTTCCAACTCGACGGCACCGAACCAGAGCGCATCGGGAACGAACATGCCGAGCATGTACCGAGCAATCTATACAAGGCAAAAGGGATCAATCAGTGGATCGCACTGACCGTCGAAACGGATGCGCAATGGCAGGCCCTCACAGCCTTCATGAAACAACCAAACCTGAGTACTGACCCGAACTATGCTTGCGTCCAAGCGCGACGCCAGCACCGCAAGCTGATTGATGAAACGATCGGTGCTTGGGCTTTGCAACAAGACGCCCGCCACCTCACTGTGGTGCTACAAGGTCTCGGGATCGCCGCGGGACATGTCTGCGACAGCCGTGATCTACTGTCCGATCCTCACCTTATTGCGCGAGGCTTTTACGAAAAAGTTCAGCACCATGAACCAGTTGGCGAGAGGCCCATTATTGGCCGCCCGTACCGACTGCGCTTTAGGGACGCAAAGATAAAAAAAGGCGGACCACGCTTTGGTGAAGACAACACGGCAATTCTGCGCGATATTGTGGGCATGTCGGCTGAACAAATTCAAACTGCCAGAGCGAACGGTATTATTAGCGATACCCCAACGAATCCCGGCATCTCAGGTACGATGAATACCAGCATGATGCTTGAACTGGGAACATTGACGTCTGTAGACAAAAATTACAAAGACTATTTCTTTTCTGATAAGGACAGCAAATGAGCAACCTCAGCCTATCGTCCACCCTGCGTTTTTTAACAATCATCGGTATATCGTTGATGAGTATGCCGATCAACGCGCAGTCATACCCGAATCGCCCCATCACCTTTGTCGTTCCCTATGGACCCGGCGGATCAACCGACCCGGTAGCGCGGCAATATGCAATGCAACTGCAGAAAGCGTTGGGCGTTGAGGTCAATATAGAAAACAAGCCTGGCGGATCTGGCACGATCGGAACCGGTTTGGTGGTGCGCTCGAAACCCGATGGGTATACACTTGGCCTAGCCACCAATAGCATTCTCGGCTATCAACCACTGGTCAATGCCAATTTGGTTTTTAAAACCCCGGACCAGTATCAGCCTATCGTGAAGCTCGGTGAAATGCCTGTCATCTTGGTGGTGCGTGCCGATGCACCTTGGAAGACCTTCGCAGAGTTTGTACAACACGTAAAAGATAATCCAGGCAAAGTGCGGGCCTCTGTGTCGGGCCTCAGAACAGTACCCGATCTACTAGCACAAGAATTCAATATGGTCGCGGGGACGAAACTTCGCACTGTGCCGTTTACGGGAGGTAGCGGAGAGGCTTTAGTAGCGCTACTTGGCAATCGCGTCGAGGCCACGCTCTTTACAGGTGCAGTTGGCATCCCTAGCCATGTACAAGCGGGTAAAGTTCGAGTGCTGGCTACCTTCAAGAAAGGTGTCTATGATCCTGTTCCGGAAGCGCAGTCCACAGTGGAGGCGGGGTACAACACGACGATGACCGCTTCGTTCTATGTCATCGCGCCCAAAGGTCTTGCGCCTGAAGTGTTGGATAAGCTCACCAAAACCTCGATGGAAATCGTCCGAAGCGCAGAGTTTATGAAGTTTGCAAAGGAAGGCTACGCCCTAGACCCTAAAGGTCCGGCCGCACTACGTGAGGAAATTGTTCGAGATACAAAAACTTTTTCAGAGTTGATCAAAGCATTAGATCAAAAGTGAAAGAACTCTTTCTAGATAAATTCTGGTGAGACAGAAAAAATGACAGCCAGTACCATTTCCAAAAAGAAGTCCTATGTGTCGGCTGGCGTTTTTGCCTTGTTGCTGTCGGCAGGCTATCTCCGTATGTCTCTCGATCTCCCGATGGGGGCACTCGATGAGCCCGGAGCGGGTTTGTTCCCAATCTTAGTCTCGGCGATCATGGCTTTCGCAAGCTTGGCCACCATTTGGGAGGGCATTAAGGCGCCCTCGACTGACGCAATTGAAATCCCAAGCGGCAGCGATCGCGCACGTTTGATTAAATTAATTCTATTGTTATCAGCATACTTTGTCGCACTCCCATGGTTTGGTTATTCGCTTAGCAGCTTTTTCTTTTCTGCCGCGTTAATCCGGCTCCTCTCTAAGAGCAGCTGGGTTCAGTGTGCTCTGTATGCTGCCATCATGACTGCTGTCGTTTATGGCGTATTTATCTATTTGTTGAAAGTTCCGATGCCCTCGATGGCCTTGGGCTTCTAAAGAGGAATCACCGCTGTGGATGCGATTAACGGATTTCTGTATGGACTTGACGTAGCGCTAACTTTCAATAATCTGCTTGCCGCCTTAGCAGGGGCCCTCGCCGGGACTCTGATCGGTGTTCTGCCTGGTCTGGGTCCAACTGCTGGGATCGCAATGATCTTGCCGCTGAGCTATTCGCTCGACCCGACAAGCGGCCTCATTATGATGGCTGGTATGTTCTATGGCGCTATGTACGGAGGATCCACAACAGCTATTTTGGTAAACATGCCAGGTGAATCCGCCTCGGTCATTACCTGCATCGATGGCTATAAATTGACAAAAAAAGGGCGTGCTGGTGCAGTGCTGACCATTGTTGCCGCAGGTTCTTTTGTCGGCGGCGTGCTATCGGTGGTCGGGGTGATGCTGTTTGCACCCGCGCTTGCACAGTTAGGTTTACTTTTTGGTCCCGCTGAATTTTTTGCTCTGACAGCCGGCGGCCTATTATTATTTTCGCGTATTTCAGGTGGCACTCTAGCGGCCGGCATTTTCCCCATGGCCATTGGTCTGATGCTCAGTACAGTCGGACAAGAACTTGTCACGGGTCAAGATCGGTTTACCTTTGGCATTAGTGATCTCACGCTCGGCGTTGAGTTGGTGGCTTTGGTAGTAGGTCTCTACGGAATCACAGAAATAATGTCAGTGGTGACAAACTTGCAAACGCAAGTAAAACCTTTACCCGTCCGTCTGAGAGAGATGTTTCCGACTCGTGAGGAGTGGAAAAGATCAGTCGCACCTTATGGGCGTGGCACAGCATTAGGTTTTATTTTTGGCTTACTACCCGGACCCTCTTCCACGATGGCGAGCTTCGCGTCCTATCGTTTAGAAAAAGGGGTCTCCAAGCATAAGGAAGAGCTAGGCGAAGGGGCCATTGAGGGCGTCGCCGGCCCAGAAACCGCAAACAATGCGGCAGCCACTTCTTCGATGGTTCCCTTGCTTGCACTGGGCATTCCGTTTGGCTCTGTGACCGCCCTCATGCTTGCTGCAATGATGGTGCATGGCGTTCAACCAGGCCCAATGATGATCACGCAGCATCCAGAAGTGTTTTGGGGCGTGATTGCCTCGATGCTCATCGGTAACGCAATGCTGTTGATTTTGAACGTCCCACTCATCAGCCTCTGGGTGAGTTTATTGCGCGTGCCTAATCATATTTTTCTACCAATCATTTTGATGGTGGCTACGATTGGCTGCTACAGCGTGCGCAACAGCATGGTTGATGTGTACATGCTGCTGTTGGTCGCTTTTGTTGGATATTGCTTAACCAAGTTGAACTTCCAACTCGCGCCAATGGTTGTTGGTGTAGTGCTGGGGCCGCTCATTGAGAAGCATCTACGCGAAGGTCTCTTTATGAGCCTAGGAGATATCTCCGTTTTCTACACCAGCCCCTTGGCTATCGGAATCTGGGCACTTGTGCTCTTGGTCTTACTGCTCGGACCAATACAGTACCTTCTGTCTAAAGCGTTCGGGATGAAGTTCAAAAAAATCATCCCGGAAAGTTCTGAGTAGCCTTAACTTAAGAACCAGGCGTGGACTTGACCTTCACCCAACCTGGGTCGAGTCCGACTGCGCCTGAAGCAGCGAGTTGGGCAATTTTCTCTGCAGAGTAGCCAGACTCACTCAAAATTTCAGCCGTATGCTGGCCCAGACGCGGAGGAGGCAAACGGACTACGCCTGGAGACTCACTGAACTTAATGGGTAATCCGGCCATCGACATCATGCCCAACCCCTCAAGGTTCATTTCTTGAATCATGTCGCGCGCGTGAACCTGTGGCTGCTGGACGACCTTGTCAATCGTATTGACTGGTGAGCATGGCACTTCGTTTTCGATCAGTCGCTTTTCCCAGTATGCAAGCGGCTGCGTAATAATGATTGCGCCAATCAACTTAATCATCAGTGCGCGATTATCCGAACGCATTTGTGGATTAATAAAACGAGGGTCTTCCAACCATTCGGGCTTTTCTAGCGCCGCACAAAGCCCCTTCCACATCCGTTGATTGAAGGCAGAGATAACAATCCACTGATCACTTGCCTGATACGCCCGATAGGTCGGACTAGTGAGAGCACCGCTGCCGCTTGGGCCGGGTACCTCTCCGCTTGAAAAGTAGCGAGTGAAAAACTGGGCGAGCATCGCCATGTGGCCTTCGAGTAACGAGGTGTCGACTCGCTGGCCCCGACCAGTGCGGTGGCGCGTCTCTAACGCCATCATCACGCCCATGGCGCCAAACATTCCGGCACCAACATCCGCAACAGACATACCCATTTTTGCAGGGCTGCCCTCAGGATCACCTGTGATGCTCATCGAGCCTGCATAAGCCTGCATAAATAAATCATTCGCAGGCTCTTTACTCAACGGGCCTGTTGCACCAAAACCGCTGATGGCGCAATACACGAGACGAGGATTCACTTTCGCCAGCGAGTCATAGTCAAGGCCAAGACGCTCTAGTGCACCGACACGATAGTTGTGTACCAAGACATCGGCTTGTTCGATAAGCTCGCGAGCAATCTTGACGCCTTCGGGGGTCTTCAGGTCGATCGCCATGCCACGCTTATTACGATTTGCAGCCGCATAGTAATAGCTCAGCGAATCATGGAAGAAGGGAGACCACGCACGACTGTCATCACCGACTTCAGTGCGTTCTATTTTGATCACCTCAGCACCATAGTCACCCAATAACATGCCACAGAATGGGCCCGCCATGGCAACACTGATCTCAACGACCTTAATCCCTGCAAGCGGTGCTGTCATCTCTGCCTCGTCACATTCCGTCTCTATAAGTCATTCTTGTAGCGTTCAAGCATTTCAGCTTGTGTTTCAGGTGGGTCAGCCATACCGGTCTGCTCACCAATCATCTCCCCCATCGTCGGCAAGCGGCCCCGATCAATTTGCTTCGATGTATCCCACAGCTTTGAACGCATAAATGCCTTCGCACAATGCAGATAGGCCTGTGTCACATCCACCTGAATCACCAGCTTCGGGGGCTTTAGCTCAGACGTACAAAGCTTCAATAGGTCGATGGCGGTGGTCAACTTCGCTTGACCATTTACACGCAAGGTCTCATCAACGCCTGGGATGATGAAGAGCATTCCGATACGCCCGGTGTGAATAATGTTCTCTAAGGTATCTAAGCGGTTATTGCCCGGCGAGTCCGGAATCAAGAGTTGGCCTGCCCCAGTGACCTTGACAAAGCCGGGTGCACCTCCTCGGGGCGAGGCGTCTAAGGCGTCGTCTGCGCCCTGACTCCCCAACACTACAAAAGGCGATAAGCCAATAAACTGCCGACAATAGATATCAAGCGCCGGCAGTTGCTTTTTAACTGCACGCTCCTTAGGCGCCGCGTATATCGCGCGCAGTTGCTCGATTGACTGAATTAACATTGAGGCTACTTCATCGAAACAACGATTTTGCCAAAGTGTTGATTGCCGCGCATTTTTGCAAAGGCATCTGCAATCTTGTCAAAACTATAGGTGCTGTCAATAGGTAAGGACAACTTGCCAGACTCGATATGGGGCCAAAGATCCCCCATCGCACGCGAAGTAATCTGACGGACCTCATCAATGCTACGAGTGCGGAACGTGACGCCGGTATATTTAATGCGCTTGGCTGCATGCAAATCAAAATCAAACTCTGCGAACCTACCCGCGAGTCGCCCTACGTTCACTATGCGCCCCAAGACCGCACAGGCCTCTAGATTCGGCGTACCAAACTTACCTGACAATTGATCAATGATTAGATCGACACCCTTTCCGCCATTTGCCTGCGCTGCGAGTGCGGGCCAGTTCGCATCGCTATTGTCGATGGCAAAATCAGCGCCGTACTTTTTTAACTGCGCAAGTCGGCCCGGATTAGATGATGTACCGATAACTGTTTTTGCTCCCATCACTTTCGCAATTTGCATTGCCATCAATCCCACACCAGACGATGCCCCTTGAATCAGCACCGTTTCGCCCGCTCGCATTTCGCCTGCGGTAATTAGTGCGTTGTGCATCGTAATAATTGAAATGGGTAGCGTTGTTGCTTGCTCATAGGTCATTGAGGCGGAGGGGATGGGCATCACACGGCCCCAGTCTGTTACGACATACTCGGCATAACCACGCGTGCCCGAGCACATCACGCGGTCGCCCTGCTTGATCCCACGCACACGTGCACCAACCTCTACGACTTCGCCGGCCCACTCCATTCCGGGAATCGTCCCAGGTCCTCCAACGCTGCCGTGCTGGCCTCCAGAGAGGACACCGAGATCGGCCCGATTCAAGGCATAGGCGTGCGCGCGCACCAACACCTGGTCCTCAGTCGGAGTAGGCTTTGGCGCCTCACCAATCTCAAACCCAGTCTCGGTCAACACAACTGCTTTCATAGCATTTCCTTTTTTAAGTGGTGCAAGGGCGTGGTCTGCCACGTCCATCAGCGCTGCAGGCCAACTATCGTGTTGCGGATGTCAGCCCACCATCGACAACTAGCGTTTGCCCGTTAATGTATCGGGCTTCGTCGCTCGCAAGAAACACCACGGCATGCGCCACATCCCACGATTCACCCATGTAACCCGCTGGCACTTGCTTATGACGATGCGCAACAAACCCTTCGAAATCACCCTTCGCGTATTTATCAGCGAGGCGCTTAACTAACGGCGTGAACATTAAGCCCGGGGCAACGCAATTCAAACGAATTCCTCGATCAGCATAAATGACGCCTGTCGTCTGCATCAATTGTTGAAGGGCGCCCTTACCGGCCGAATAACCTACTTGTGGCTTGCCGATATAACGCAGACCAGCCACAGAAGAGATGCTAACAACCGAGCCATTGCCCTGTGCTTCCATAATCGGCAACACATACTTACAGGCAAGAAATGCACCCTTGACATTCACGTCTAGCTGCTCGTCAAACACAGCTTCCGACATAGTCACCGGATCGCCCGGCTCTGAGCGACCAACGTTATTCACCAGAATATCGATGCGACCATATTTCGCCATACAGGCATCAACCAGCTTTTTTACATCCTCTGCTTTTGTGGCGTCAGCAACCATAACGCCTGCAGAGCCGCCCTCTTTCTCGATGATTTGTTGTGTTTGTTCGGCAGCTTCTAAATTGAGATCAGACCCAAAAATCTTTGCGCCCTGACGCGCGAGTGCTACGGCAATTGCCTTGCCATTACCCCAGCCCTCACCGAGCGTGCCACACCCAGTCACCAATGCAACTTTGCCGTCTAGTCTGAACACATTGCCCCCAAATGATTGCTTTTATATTGAGCATCATATTACCCGCCCGAGACCAAGCGGGCAAAAGCCTTTTGCACGGCGGGTTCTGCCGCATAAAAAATCGTGGTACTTACACCGCTACGCACAACGAGTCGGGGTGCAATTAACCAGGCCATATGCGGAACATAAATAAATTTAGCTTGTCTGATCTGGTCGATCGCGATGCGTTTATTCCAGATCCAAGTTTGCTCGATGATCCCGTCGCGAATAGATGTCCGACTTCTAAGCATCCAAAAATAGATGAGACCGGTGATAAGGCTAGCGCATCCCCAGACAACTATGGCGGTATCCGTAAACTCGGACCATTGCATATGTTGCATCGCCGGCAACCCCGACCAGATAATGGCGACGATGAACAGTGTCGCCACTAGCTTAATCAAGACGGGAAAAGCAGGGCCTTCCACTGCAAAGTCTGCTGGGACACTGCCAGCAAGCACTGGCATGTCACTCATTTTGCTTGCGGGGTGTTTTTCATCAGATCACGCATCAGATTATTGACCGTATCCTGATCGTTTTGATCGTCTGATTGCTGCAAATCATTTTCAGGCACTTCTATTCTGATTGTTTTTAGGTCTACTTCAATCGGCTTATCGAGGAAAACCGTCACCGTTTGCGGGAAGAAAATCACAATCACCACAAGCGTCAGTTGCAACAGTACCCAGGGGATAGAGCCTAGATAGATATCTTTAGACAACACCTTCGCTGGCAATGAGCCGGATTTGAACAAGTTATCAGCCGTGCTGCGTAAATAGAACAGAGCGAAGCCAAAAGGTGGGTGCATAAAACTAGTCTGCATGTTTACGCACAGCAACACACCAAACCAAATCATGTCAATGCCTAGCTTGTTCGCAACAGGCGCTAGCATCGGCAAGATAATGAAAGCGATCTCAAAGAAGTCTAGGAAAAAGGCGAGAAAGAAAACGAAAATATTGACCACAAACAGAAAGCCTATCTGCCCACCAGGCAAGCCAGTCAATAAGTGTTCAATCCAGATGGCACCATCCACACCTTGAAAAACGAGCGAGAACACGCGCGAGCCGATCAGAATGAAGACGACCATTGCAGTGATTCGCATGGTACTCGTCATGCCATCACGCACAATTTCCCAGTTCAGCCGTCGGTGAAACGCAGCCAGCAAAATCGCGCCGACAGCACCCATCGCACCCGCCTCAGTTGGCGTCGCGATGGCGGTGGTCATGAAAGGTAAGCCGCCCATGCTCCCCAACACGGCAAAAATCAGCAACGCCGACGGAATGATGCCGCGCAGACATTTGCGCCACAGGTCCCAACCATGAAGCGTGCGAGCCTCAGGTGGCAAGCCTGGCATATGGCCTGGACGCAATCGGGACAATACGAAGGTATAAACTAAAAACAAAAGGATCTGTAGAATCGACGGACCCCAGGCGCCTTTGTACATGTCGCCCACAGAGCGGCCGAGTTGATCAGCCATCACCACTAGCACTAGAGAGGGTGGTACCAGCTGTGTGATGGTTCCTGAAGCGGCTAGAACGCCGGTGGCGTAGCGCATGTTGTAGCCATAGCGCATCATGACCGGTAGCGAGATCATCGCCATCGCGATGACCTGGCCAGCGACCGTACCCGTCACCGCACCTAAGATAAAACCCACGATGATGACGGAGTAACCAACCCCGCCTCGGATCGGACCGAACAGCTGCCCCATCGAGTCAAGCATGTCTTCGGCTAGCCCACACTTCTCTAGCACTGCCCCCATCAATGTGAAAAATGGGATCGCCAACAATAGATCGTTGGACAAAATACTGAAGATATTCAGCGGCAAGTTGTACATAAAGGCGGCGGGAAACCAACCCATCTGGATGGCGATAAAGCCACTGAGCAACCCTAGCGCAGACAACGAAAACGCAACGGGAAATCCAATCAACATGATCAGAATTAACCCCAAGAACATTAGGGGTGCGAAATCTTGCATACTCATTGAAGCGGCCTCTCGTAGGTCAGGTCCATCTGATAGGAACCCCTCAACCAGCCGACGCGCTTTATCATTTCGGAGACGCCTTGCAATGCCATCAACGCAAAGCCCAGCGGCAATAACATCATCACAGGCCAGCGAATAAGGCCTCCAGCATTTCCGGAGATTTCACCCGAAACGTACATCCCCACAAACAGTGGCCAGGAAAGATATGCAAACAAGATCATCGCAGGCATCAGAAAAAAGGCGAGCCCAAAGAGATCAATCCAAACGCGGCTCTTGCTATTTAACGTTCCGTAAATCACATCGACACGGACATGCTCATTCACACGCAAAACTTGTGCCGCGCCGAGCATCACACATGCGGCGAACAAATACCATTGGATTTCAAGCCAGCCATTTGAGCTGTAGGAGAACGTGTAGCGCATCACTGCGTTACCTGCGCTAATTAGGCTACAGAGCAGGACTGCCCACTTGGCGAACACAGCAGAAAAATCACTCAACCGATCAATCAGGCGAGCCAATACTAGTAACTGAGTCATCTCTAAACCCCCGTGCGCTTAGCGCCGCAACCGAGACAAGTGGCGGGCTCAAGGCTAACGTCAGATCATAACGAAATGTTCGACATAAAGCCCTACTTTCATTTGGGTTTTAGGGACCGATAGCCCCGTGGTTTACCCTTAGAGGCGGAGCGAATCCTTGCTTATCGCGCATCAGAGAGCCAGCGTTCGGTTAGTCGCACGAAATAACTCGCACCTACCGGGATGATTGCATCATTGAAATCATAGGAGGTGTTATGTACAACACAAGCGCCCTCTCCATGACCATCCAAACGATGCTTACCTTCGCCATTCCCAATAAAGGCGTAGCAGCCCGGCTTCACCAACAACATGTGCGCAAAATCCTCCCCCGCCATCACGCCAGGGTACTGATCATTCACCATGTCTGGGCCCACAATCTCGCGCATGATTTGCGCCGCGAAATCCGCCTCATTCGCATGATTGACGACCGGCGGCGATGCACGTCTGAAAAAAATATCGGCTTCACATTCGTGCGCCAGTGCAGTCTGTGTCGCCAGCGTCCGTAGCCGCTCTTCTAAACGATCCAGCGCCGAAACGGAGAATGTCCGGATAGTCCCACCCACAGAAGCCGAGTTGGGAATCACGTTTGGCGCCGATGAGCCTTCAAGTTGCGTCACAGCTAAAAGGGCTCGCTCGGTTCCAGGTATTACCTTTGCGACGAGACCCTGCAACGACGTGGCCAAAGACAAGACTGGCGTGATCGGATCGGTCCCTGTATGCGGCAACGAGGCGTGCGTACCCTGTCCCTTGATGGTGACTTTAAACGTGCTGCTTGAAGCCATCAGCGGGCCACGGTTCAAAGCAAATCCGCCAACCGATCCGATGGACCAATTATGTAAACCGAAAATAGCTTCGCACGGAAAACGCTCAAACAAACCATCATCAATCATTTTCTTGGCGCCGGCCTTGCCCATCTCCTCTGCCGGCTGAAAAACAAAATGCACCGTGCCGTCAAAGTTACGCGTCTGCGAAAGGTGCCAAGCCGCAGCAAGAAGCATGGTGGTGTGCCCATCATGCCCACAGGCATGCATCTTGCCGTCGTTCGTCGATCGATGTTCAAACTGATTCAACTCTTGCAGCGGCAATGCATCCATATCAGCACGCAGTCCAATCGTGCGCTTGCTGTTTCCCGCCTTCAGTACACCTACAACACCGGTGCCTGCGATTCCGCGGTGCACCTCAATGCCCCATTCTTTTAAGAGGCTAGCCACAATCTCAGACGTGCGGTGCTCATCAAACCCGAGTTCTGGATGGGCGTGAATGTCGCGGCGAATTTTAATAAATCGGCTGTAGTCGGCAAAAGCTTCATTAACTTTCATATTGTGTTGACCAGTAGAGGCGTTAAGTAAAAAATTAGAAAGTATCGTACTTACTCTTCGGCAGATTTTTTGTGTGCGGCAAGTGCCATCAGGCGCCGATCACGCCATAGGCGTCGCGCCAACAGCTTTTCTTTCGGCAACAGGGCTCGACGCTGCGCTTCAAGCTTTTGAATCACGTCCTCAGACCAGTGGTCTGTGGACGTTTGCTCGAGAGACATCGCCTGATACATCTCGTCGAAGCGGTGTGCGTAATCCGCCAGACCATCGGGAGCATTGAGGTCAATCGTCTCAAAGGGTCCCATAAACGACCAGCGCAAGCCCAGCCCTTCTTTGACGGTGACATCCAAACCTTCGGCATCAACGTAGCCATTTTCGACGAGTCGAAACGCCTCACGCAACAAGGCCCCCTGCAACCGATTCAATACAAACCCCTTGAGCTCCTTGTGAATCTTGACAGGCTTTTGGCCTACACCCTCCATCACGTCCCATGTCCGCTGCACCACGGCAGCATCGGTCCAAGGTGCGCCGCATATTTCCACAACAGGCACAAGGTAAGGCGGATTGACAGGGTGAGCGATCAAACAGCGCCCACGCCCAGCCAAGTTTTCGGTAAACGCTGACGCTGGAATACTAGAGGTCGAGCTTGCCAAGACTGTCGAGGGCGCCGCCAGCGCATCCATCTTTGCGAAGATCTCCTTTTTCATCTCTAAGCGCTCCGGCAAACTCTCTTGTGCATATTGAGCACCCGCCAAAGCTTCTTCTAGTGTCATCACACTTTGAATGCGTGCGATCAAACCTGCTGGATCAGTAATTAATCCGGCAGCATGTAAGTCGGCAACTTGCTTTGTGATTAATGCCTGAGCGTGTGCGACTGCCGCGGGATCACCGTCCCACATATTGACTTCATGCCCACCACGCGCAAAAACAATTGCCCACGCCTGCCCCACGAGGCCCGAACCTACGATTGCAATCTTCATATCTATTCCTTGCTTAAGTGACGAAGGCGTTGCGCTGCAACATTAATGCGTCACGATTTAAAACAGATTAACAAGTAACCCGATCCAGCACCAGCACACACCCCTCCTCAAGCGGATGAGGCAGCACCACCATCTCAAGACCAAAGGTCTTCTTGAGTGCTTGAGCCGTTAAGGCGACCGGCGGTGCGCCTTGGGACTCGATGCGCCCCTCTG
Source organism: Burkholderiaceae bacterium (assembly GCA_044376975.1). GTDB lineage: Bacteria > Pseudomonadota > Gammaproteobacteria > Burkholderiales > Burkholderiaceae_B > Zwartia. The sequence goes on from JBILJY010000006.1 coordinate 27,447, forward strand.
CGAGCAGCACCAAACGATCACACCACCGCGCAGCAAGATTAATATCGTGCAGTGCAACAAGCACGCCCGCCTGATGTTGCTCGGCGAGATGCCTTAAGCAGCGCATCAGTTCAATTTGGTGTCGCGCATCCAAACTAGCGGCAGGCTCATCAAGCAAGATGAACGGCTTCTCGCCACTTGCGGTGATGGCCAAACTTTGTACCAAAATCCGAGCGAGTTGCACGCGTTGCTGCTCCCCTCCCGATAGCGCTAAATAGTGGCGCGGCGCGACCTCGGTCAGATCCACCCAAACCAGTGCCTGTTTTACCCAAGCATCAACCTCGGCTGACCCAGCCTCTGGAAATGGATAAGCACCCATTTCAATGACTTCTGTGACGGTCATATCAAAACTCAAGCTTGGTTTTTGCGGCAAAACCGCCCGCCGGCGCGACTGCTCTACCACGCCTAGACCAACAAGATTGAAACCCGAGATCGTCAACTGACCTGTGGCGGGCGTGATCTCCCCCGCAATCGCGTCAAGCAACGTCGATTTACCCGCTCCGTTTTCACCGAGCACACCGACAACCTCTCCCGGCATGACCGTCAGGTTGACATCGTCAAGTACCACCCGCTCTGCTCGCAATACCCTTACACTCTGTAGGATTATTGCCATCTCTGCGCCGTTAGCCTTACGTTGTATTTGGGACTTTTCAATTTCATGCCCTTTCGGTAAAGTAGCTGTTGTAGCCTTGACGACCTATTCTGGTCGCAACAATATAAAAAGCGGGAGACAAGCATGGCAACAGTAAGTTTGAGTGTAAACGGCAAGTCGCACAAAGTCGAAATTGAAGACGACACTCCATTGCTTTATGCACTACGTGACCACCTTGAAATCAACGGACCTAAATTTGGTTGTGGCCTGGGACAATGCGGATCCTGTACGGTCATCGTAGACGGTCAGGCAGTGCGCTCCTGCGTGACGCCTACAACAGCGATGCAGGGGAAAAACGTGACTACCCTTGAGGGCCTAGGCAGCTCAGCAAAGCCTGGAAAACTACAACAAGCCTTCATCGACGAGCAAGCCGTGCAGTGTGGTTATTGCATCAACGGCATGATCATGACGGCTAGCGCTTTTCTCGCCAAAAATAAAAATCCAACAGACGCGCAAATTAACGAGGC
>JBILJY010000122.1:0-8115 GCA_044376975.1 Burkholderiaceae bacterium
TGGTCATATGCATCATCATAATCATTTTATTGTACTAATACAATACACGTTCTTATTTGACAATAATAGAGTGACTCGTTACATTGATTCATCCATAGTGTCTCCCTACCGTGCGACTAAACATGACTCGCCTCACCGAATACACGTCTTACGCCGATGCACAAAAGTTTTTTTCCTCAGAAAAGCTGTGGGAGCTTTTTGATGGCGACCGGCAGAGGCTAAATATTGCGCATGAGTGCGTTGATCGCTATGCGGCCTCGAAGCAAACCGCCGTGATTGTGGTTCGTGCAGACGGTCCTGACGAGCTTATTTCCTATCAAGAGCTTTCGCAACGGTCCTCGCAAGTCGCACACTTTTTGCAAGCCCGTGGTGTTGAACCCGGCGACCGAGTGGCTGTGATGCTCGAGCCCTCGCTCGCTTTTTACGCGTCTATCTTCGGCATCATTAAGGCAGGCGCTATTGCAGTTCCCCTGTTTACGCTTTTCGGTCCCGATGGACTACGGCTTCGTCTACAGGACTGTTCACCGGCTCTTCTCATTACCAACGCCGAGAAGATGGAAATTGTCGATCCCTCGATGCGTGAACGTTCACTATTGGCAGATGCCTCTTTTATGAGCCATCTCGATGATTACTCCGGGTCGTTTGAGACCAACACCCTTGCGGAAGATTATGCGATCTTCCAATACACCTCGGGTACGACTCGAGAACTTCCAGAGGCGGTCCGGCACAAGCACCGCTCAATCGTCACGCTGATGGTTGCGGCGCTATACGGGACAGGATTGCGACCAGGTGATCGCTATATGTGCCCCTCCTCGCCGGCATGGGGACACGGACTCTGGCATGGCACGCTCGCCCCCATGGCACTTGGGTTGACCGTAGGCGCCTTTGCCGGAAAATTTGACGCCAAAACTCTGTTGCTAGGGCTGCAAGAGCATCAATTTACGAATATTTCAGCTGCGGCAACGCACTATCGCATGATGAAGAATTCGGGGGTGGCGCAAGAGTATCAGTACACCCTGAGAAAAATGTCTTTTACTGGTGAGCCGATCGACAGTGCAACAGAAGATTTTATTGAGCAAACCTTTGGCCTACCTGTATGCAGTATGTACGGGACGACCGAAATCGGTGTGATTTTGGTTAGTTACCCCGGCGCAGAGGACTTTGCCGTCAAGCGAGGCTCTCTGGGCAAAGCCATCCCTGGGGCGCAAGTACAAGTACAAGATTCGACGGGCAATCCCTGCCCGCCCGGGGTGTCGGGTGACTTGATGGTTTGGCGCAAGGGCCAGTGGCTTGCAACAAAAGATCTTGCGCGCGTGGATGCTGACGGGTACTTCTTTCATGGCGGCCGTGCGGACGATGTCATTATTTCTGCTGGCTGGACGATGAGTGCGGTCGAAATCGAAGATGCAATCCTAAAACACCCCGACGTCAAAGAGGCGGCCGCAATCGGCGTGCCCGACACACTGCGCGGACAGGCGGTCAAAGCCTACGTCGTGTCTTCGCGCAGGGGGGATGATTTGTTCCGAAAGGAAATTCAAGATCTTGTGCGTACTGGCTTAAGCCAACACGAATACCCTAGGCATATCGAGTTCCTTGCGGAGCTACCTAAAACACCCGCAGGCAAAGTTCACCGCAAGAAATTACGGGAAGCTCATGCGGCGCATCACGCGACCACATCGACGCCTTGATTAACGAACCACTTAAAACATTCATCATTTTTAAATGATCTGGAGATAGGCATGTCATCATCATCCGTCGGGCAACGAAACTTTCCAAAGATTACACAAGAAGGTCTTGAGGACCTAAGACGGCGTATTGGCGTCAAGATTGGCGCAACGGCTGAGCCTTGGTGCTACGAGGCGACCCGGGATAACATTCGACACTATGCGCACGGCATTGGTGATGACAATCCGCTTTGGTGCGACCCAGCCTATGCTGCGAAAACGAATCACGGTGGCATCATCGCGCTTCCAAGCTTTTTGTACTCGACGAGTCGTATCGTTTCGGGATATGTCGGTGGCCTGCCCGGAGTACATGCAATGTGGTCTGGCTCAGACTGGACATGGCATAAGTATGCGCAGCGTAATGACGTAATCAGCACCGAAGCATATCTTAAAGATTGCATTGAACATGAGACACGCTTCGCTGGTAAGGCCGTTCAGCAAATCTATCATGTCGATTTCTTCAATCAAACAGGTGACAAACTTGCCGAAGCGGATAGCTGGTGCTTCCGTACTGAGCGCGATCACGCACGTGAAAAAGGCACAAAATACAAGGCCCTTGCGGAGAAAGGAGAGGTTGCTTACTCAGACGAGGAAATCAAAGAGGCCTACAAGCTGTACGCGAATGAAGAGATTCGAGGCGCAACTCCACGGTACTGGGAGGATGTTGCCGAAGGTCAAGAACTTCCCGTTTTGTTCAAGGGACCGATGACCGTTACGGGCTTCATTGCGTATGCACAAGGCTGGGGGGGCCTGTACATCCGCGCAAATAAATTGGCGTGGCAACTCATTGATGCACACCCAGGCGTCGGCATCAAGAATCGCTTTGGCGTGCCAGACGTGCCTGAACGCGTGCACTGGGAAGAAGAGTTTGCGCTTGAAGTCGGAGCGCCAGGCGCTTATGACTACGGCCCAGAACGCAGTTCTTGGCTCATGCATCAACTCACAAACTGGATGGGCGACGATGGATTCTTGCGTCAAGCCGACTGTAAAATTCGTCGGCATAATCCAGCAGGAGATATGTTGTTTATTAAGGCAAAAGTCACACGCAAATACAAAGAGGGCGACAAGCACCTCGTGGCGATTGCACAAGAGGCACATAATCAAAATGACGAGCTGTCTGTATTAGGCTCCGCGATCGTTCAACTTCCAAGTCGAGGCTAGGTCCTATGAACGCCCCCATACATCCTCACGCATGGTTAGATCGCACGCATGCAACAGGGTCCGTGGCGGGCATACGCATCCTAGATCTCTCCAGAGTTGTCGCAGGGCCACTCTGTTCACAAATGTTGGCGGATCACGGCGCTGACGTGATTAAAGTAGAGTCGCGGCTTGGCGATGAGACGCGACACTTAGGCCCGCCCTTTATTGAGCCCGGACAAGCTGCCTATTTCTCTGCATTAAATCGGGGGAAGCGGAGCCTCGAACTCGACTTGAGCAAACACGAAGATCGCGCCGTGGTTGAGGCACTCTTGGTGCAAGCCGATGTATTGATTGAAAACTTTGTTCCGGGCACGATGGAAAAATGGGGTCTAGGTTACGAGGCCTCTCTATCAAAGAAGTTTCCGCAGTTAATTTATTGTGGCATTTCTGGTTTTGGCGCAGTGGGCCCACTGGGGGGGCAACCCGGTTACGACGCAGTGCTACAGGCCATGTGTGGCCTGATGAGCATCAATGGAGACAGCAATACTGGACCCATGCGTACCGGCATACCAATTGTCGATATTGTTACGGGATATAACGCTTTTGCTGGCATTACGATGGCTCTGTTGGCACGCGCACGAATCGGCCACGGGCAACGGGTTGAGGCAACGTTGTTTGATACCGCACTTAGTCTGCTGATCCCCCATGCAGTGAACTGGATGGCCTCAGGAAAGACACCTAGCTTGTGGGGCAATGCCCACCCGAATATCCCCACCTACAACCGATTTGATGTGGGTGATGGGCAAATGTTTTTAGGCATACTAAACGATGCGCAATTTCTTAAATTCTGTAGGAAGATTGGCCGTGACGATCTGGCAGTAGACCCGCGCTTTCAAACGAGCATTAGTCGAATTGAAAACCGTGAGGTGTTGCATAAGGCAATGGATGAAGCGCTCAAGCCTTTTACACGTGCTGAGCTTTGTAAAAATCTGATGGATGTCGGTATCCCAGCCGGTCCAGTTCACAACGTTGCCGAAGCGCTTGGGCAAGCCCACGTCGCGGCGCGCGACATGCTAGTCAAACGCCCTGACTACCAAGGCGTAGGACTGCCTATCAAACTGTCAGTCACCCCCGGTCGGCCTGGCCGCAAACCACCTAAGCTTGGCGAGCACAACTCGGAAATTGTGAAGCGGGATGAGCCCGATTGAGTGCCTGATAGGCACTTCTTTCCTAGGGAAAGCGAGTGGTCCTAAGACCTACCAAGGGCGTTTAAAATGATTTATCAGTCAATTCTACTGAGCTTACGGAGACAACATGAAAAAAAATCTTACTCGCAGCTTATCGCTTGCGCTCACGGCCAGTGTGCTGGGTTATGGACTCATGACCGCAGACGACGCCTCAGCACAAAGCAAGTGGCCAGAAAAAACCGTCCGCATGATCGTTCCCGCTCCACCCGGAAGTGCGCCTGACGGTCAAATTCGCCTGATTAGCCAGAAGTTAAGCGAGATGTGGGGCCAACCTGTCGTCGTGGAAAATATCGTCGGTGCTGGCGGCCTCATTGGTGCCGATCGTGTGGCAAAGGCCGCCCCGGATGGCTATACCTACCTCTACAACACAATTGGACCAATCGCGGTTGCGCCGAGCCTGATGCCAACGAAAATGTCCTTCAGTCCCGAAAAGGATTTGATCCCCGTTAGCCTGGCAACGAAGACACCGAACTGGATCACGGTGCTACCGTCACATCCAGCAAACAATATTCAAGATTTGATTGCCCTGGCAAAAAAGAATCCTGGCAAAATCCGTTACGGAACAGCTGGTCCCGGCACGACTCAACATTTGACAGGCGAACTGCTGAATCTCGTCGCTGGGATTGAGTTGGTGGGCATACCCTACAAGTCAAGTGCACAGATGACAACCGACGGGCTAGGCGGCCAGATTGATCTTTTGATTCATAACACTCCCGTACTGTTGCCACATTTGAATGCTGGCAAATTGAAAGCCCTTGCAATCACAAGTGACGTTCGGTCTTCGACCCTGCCAAATGTTCCAACCATGATCGAGTCTGGTGTTAAGGGATTTGAGATTACCGCTTGGTTCGGCTTTATGGCACCGACGGGCACCCCTAAAGTAATCGTTGACAAGGTCTCTCAGGATGTTGCAAAAGTTTTAGCGATGCCCGACGTCAACAAACGCATCGTGGATCAAGCCACCATTGTCGTGGGCAGCACTCCCGAGCAATACGGCGCGTTCATCAAAGCTGAAACTGCGAAGTGGAAGGATGTGATCATCCGAACAAAAATGACTGCCGACTAAGTAAAAAACCGATTGCACCAATATGGTGCAATCGGTTTCCCTCTTCTGGCGCATCTCTCTGATACGCCGCTCAATTCCCCATGGCTTTCCCATTAGCTAGCCCCATACGGGCTGGCATGGGATTTGCTTTAGTACCTCCCGAAGTCCTGATTTTCCGTCAAATCTTTGGGGGCTCTATGACTACTTTCTACAAACGTACCGCTACCTCGCTGTATGCCGCTGCCACTATTGCTGCCTGCAGCTTGGGCACAAGCTCGTTTGCACAATCAACACCAGCCGCAGCTCCAGAGGCTGCAGCACCCGGACCGTTCACCGCAAACCTCACGCTTGTAAACGACTATCGCTATCGTGGCATCTCCCAATCAAACTTTCAGCCGGCTATTCAAGGCGGCTTCGACTACGCGCACTCCAGTGGCTTCTACATCGGCAACTGGAACTCTTCCATTAGTTGGATTTCTGATGCGGCCTCCACGCTCGACAATAACGCCTCGGCACCGATCGAAATGGATTTTTACGCAGGCTTTAAACACGAATGGTCCAAAGGGTTTGCTGCAGACGTTGGTGTACTCCAGTACTACTACCCCACCTCTAATTTATCTGCCTTCTCAACAAACCCCAACACGACTGAACTCTACATCGCCCAGAACTTCACCTTCAATGCCTTCACAGGATATGTGAAATTTTCGTATGCCGTCACACCTCTTTTTGGAACCATCAATAGCGCCGGCTCTAACTACACGGACCTAACCGTTAACTACGACACTGGCGTATGGGGTCTTTCTCTGAACGGACATGTAGGTTATCAGGCTGTTGCTGGTCGTATTGCAGACGGTAGTGTTTCAAACGCCAGTCTCTTTTCCTACACCGATTGGAAGCTTGGCGTGACAAAAGACTTCGGTAGCGGCTTCGCAGGTGCTGTTGCGTACGTCGGCACGAATGCGAAAAACGGAGCCTATATGAACCCCAACGCACAAAATCTTGGTAAAGCGGGATTCCTGATCTCGTTGACCAAAACGTTTTAAACCTCAGGGAGCTACTCGTGAAACTAATCACAGCAATCATAAAAAACTTCAAGCTTGATGAAGTTCGTACTGCACTATCTGGCATCGGCGTCTCAGGTGTCACAGTTACAGAAGTGAAAGGCTTCGGTCGACAAAAAGGCCACACGGAGCTCTATCGTGGCGCTGAATACTCGGTCGATTTCCTGCCCAAGATAAAACTGGAAGTCGCCGTGTCTGACGACTTAGTTGAGACCGCGATTGATGCGATCGAAAGATCTGCCCGTACCGGAAAAATCGGTGACGGAAAGATATTTGTCGCGCCCATTGAGCATGTGGTCCGCATTCGTACCGGTGAAACCGGTGCTTCAGCACTTTAAACATGAGGTGTAACGTGTCTAATACAATTAAAAAACTACTCGCAACGGGTCTTCTTGCTGCGGCAACTTTACCCCTCACCGCGGTGGCAGCAGCGCTTGAGCCGAATAAGGGTGATACCACTTGGATGTTCATCTGCACTGCGCTGGTCATGCTCATGACTCTGCCAGGTTTGGCACTTTTTTACGGCGGCCTCACCCGCAGCAAAAACGTATTGTCGGTATTGGTTCAGTGCATGGTGGTCTTTTCGTTGATCATCGTTCTTTGGTCCATCTATGGCTACAGCCTTGCGTTTACCGAAGGCAACGCTTTCATCGGCAAGTTTGATCGCCTCTTCCTTAAAGGACTCACACCAGAGTCCGTTGCAGCAACTTTCAGCAAGGGCGTTGTCATTCCTGAATTGATCTTTATGGCCTTTCAAGGTGTGTTTGCCACAATTACCTGCTGTCTGATTGTGGGTGCTTTTGCGGAACGCGCAAAATTTGCTGGCATCTTAGTATTTATGGTGATCTGGTTCACGTTCTCGTATCTGCCGATCGCCCACATGGTTTGGTCCTGGCCTGGTCCAGACGATATCAAGGACGCAGCATCGCTTGAAGCCGTGACCGCCAAAGCTGGGTGGTTGTTTCAAAAAGGCGTGTTAGATTTTGCGGGCGGTACCGTTGTTCACATCAACGCAGCAATCGCAGGCTTGGTTGGCTCTTTCGTAATCGGCAAGCGCATTGGATTCGGTAAAGAGCCGATGAAGCCACACAACATGGTTCATGTGATGGTGGGTGCATCCTTGCTGTGGTTTGGTTGGTTTGGCTTTAATGCTGGCTCGGCACTCGAAGCGAACGGCACTGCTGCCCTGGCTTTCGCAAATACCTTACTAGCAACAGCGGCAGCCGTCTTGGGCTGGACCTTTGCAGAATGGGTATTGAAAGGCAAGCCTTCCTTGCTTGGTGCCGCCTCAGGCTGTGTGGCTGGCTTAGTTGGAATCACTCCCGCGGCGGGCTTTGTCGGCCCGATGGGTGCACTGGCGATTGGTGCCGCAGCAGGCTTTGCGTGCGTGTGGGGCGTCAGTGGTCTTAAGCGCATGTTTGGCTCCGACGATAGCTTAGACGTCTTCGGCATTCACGGTGTTGCTGGAATTCTCGGCGCCATATTGACGGGTGTCTTCGCCGCCCCAGCCTTAGGCGGCACGGGAATTTTTGATTACATCACCAATGCGGCATCACCAGAGTATTCAATCCCAGGTCAAGTGTGGCTTCAGGCGCAGGGTGTACTCGTAACCTTGGTCTGGTCTGCCGTTGTTGCCTATATCGCCTTTAAGATTGCGGACATGTTGTTTGGTATCCGCGTACCTGAAGATCAGGAGCGCGAGGGTTTGGATATCAATTCGCACGGCGAATCTGCATACGAAAACTAAAGCCTAGCGCCGCGCATTTCCGTACGGCGCATCGCTTGTTCGCCCGAGCCCTGCCGTACCTGGGTTCGGGCGAAGACCCTTATTGCGCGGTGTTGCACAAAAAGCCTCTCATCCTCTATGCTGCAGGCTCGCACTTGTGTGCTTAGGCGTC
>JBILJY010000007.1:0-28220 GCA_044376975.1 Burkholderiaceae bacterium
TAAGGCGTAATCAGTCATGGCGAAGCACCTGAGCAGGCTGCAAGCGCGAGGCGCGCCAGCTTGGGTACAGTGTAGCGAGAAGGGACATCACCAAGGAGGTCAAGCCAATGGACACAACGTCATTGAGACGGACATCGGAAGGTAGCGCACTAATAAAATAAATTTCTCTGGGCAAGAACTGCACACCCAACAAGCGCTCTATCCCGGGGACGAGCACATCAACATTCAGTGCGATCAAGGTGCCGCCAATCACGCCAGTCAACGTGCCCAACACGCCGATCATCGCTCCCTGCACCAGAAAGACCCAGGCAATGGCACCCGGTGTCGCGCCAAAGCTTCTAAGAATCGCAATATCAGACTGCTTATCTTTAACCGCCATCACAAGCGAGGACAACAAGTTAAACGCTGCAACCGCCACGATCAGGGTCAATATTAAAAACATCATTCGCTTTTCAGTCTGCACCGCAGCAAACCATGTCCGGTTATTGCGCGACCAATCTGCAACCATCACACTACTAGGCAACAGCGGCAAAAGAGACTGCGCAATCTCAGGTGCACGGTGCATATCGTCTACCCGCAAACGCACACCGGCCAGCGCACCATCCCGAAACACTTTTGCAGCATCGACAGCGTCAACAAAGGCAAGCGACGAGTCGTACTCGAAATGCCCGGAACGGAAGGTCCCCACTACGGTGAACTGCCGCATGCGTGGCGAGAAGCCTGCGGGGCTAATATTCGCGGCCGGTGCAAGCATCATGACCGTTTGCCCCACCCGCACCTGCAACATGTCTGCCAAATCCTGTCCGAGCACGATACCGAATGCGCCAGGTTTGAGATCAGTCAGACGACCATCCACCATTTGACGGCCTGCATCCGACACCTCTTTTTCAGCGACCGGATCAATACCCCTGACCTGCACACCACGCAAGCTTTGACCGCGCATGAGCATGCCTTGTGCCGCCACAAAGGGTGCACCTGCCAACACCGCAGGCGAGCGTTTCGCACTTGCGACAAGTGGCTGCCAACCGTCGAGGGCAGCAAGGGGATCGGAACCTGGAACAAAAATTTCAATATGAGGTAAGACCGAAAGCATTCGGTCACGCACCTCTTTCTGGAAGCCGTTCATCACCGATAAAACGACTATTAGCGCCGCAACACCGAGCCCGATACCCGCCATAGAACTGGCTGCCACAAACGAGACAAAACGATCGCGCCGACCACCCCGGCCGCGCGAACTGCCCAATCCCGCATAGCGGGCTCCAATCCAGATTTCGTAAGGTAATTTCAGCACAGTGGCATTATGGCATCAAACCCCCGCAAAGCGAGGCATCCCACTACAATGAAAACATGGAAATTCTGATCCCCGGCGCCTTAGTGCCGACCTCCGTTGCACCTGACTTAGCGCATGAATTAAAGAGGCATTGTCCTGCCTTGGTTGAACTATGTGCGCATCGACCTGCTGAAGTCGTTTTACTTCCTCCTGAGCAGACCGGCTGCACGCCCGACGAGGCTCTGCACTTACGCAGACTCGGCTACACCGACAGCATGTACCTGGGCGATACGGAGACACTCGGAACTGGGTTGAATTTAGGCGCTGGACTGGCCCCACTTGCCGCCAGCATTCACTCGACCACCGAGCCAGTGTGGGTTGCACAGCTTTGCTCTATTACGATTGGGCGTGAAGGTGCACGTATGATTGCCCCCTCTTCCCTGCGCATTGAACAGCATGAGGCCGATGTCCTGTTTGAAGCAGCAAGCGTGCTGTGGGCCGGTTCAGAAATCTCTGCCTTGGCACTGAAAGCGGACCTTTGGCGAGTTTGGCCCGGTGAAGCCGCACAAGCCCCGTCTATGAGCCCTAATGCGGTATGCCAAATGTCGTTATCTGGCTGGTGGCCACAGGATCCTAGCTTTAAAGCCTGGCGTCGCCTACTCAACGAAATCCAAATGTTATGGCATACCCATCCTGTCAACGAACAGCGCACTCAAAGGGGTCTGCCGCCAATCAATTCCCTCTGGCTGTTCGGCGGGGCGAGGGGTTGGCGTCCAGCCGCAACGATTTCGCCCGTTCACACGCTTAATGTGCTGGCTGATGCCTGCCTAGAGGGCGACTGGGCGCGATGGATTGCGCAGCTCCCTGCTTTGTCGTCCGAACTTGAGCTCGCGCTGATTCAACGCGCAGACACAACAACACAACCAACCCTTACCTTGACCGGACAACGGCACGCAGTCCGTATGAACCCCTTCATCCCGCGTTGGTGGCAGCACTTACTTCCACGACGCAAGCAAAATTGGACCGACTGGTGGAATCTCCAAAACTAACCATTCGTCGCAGTAACGATGCTGCAGCACAACGCCTAGCCGGCTCGGGTCTACACCCCTTGCTCGCACGCTTGTGGGCCGCGCGCGGCATCACGCAAGCGGACGACGTTCGCCTGGAATGGCCTGCGATGTTGCCACCGAATACGCTGACACAAAACGAGCATGCCGCAATCCTCTTAGCCGATGCGATTGCAGCGGGCAAGCGCATGCTCATCGTCGCAGACTACGACTGCGACGGAGCGACCGCTTGTGCCGTCGGCTTAAGAGCCCTGCGTTCGATGGGGGCCATTGTTGATTTCTTAGTACCGAATCGCTTTGAGACCGGTTATGGCTTGTCCGAAGCCGTAGTCGACCTTGCACTGGTACACAAAGCGGGTCGTCCCGACTTGCTCATAACCGTCGACAACGGGATCGCCAGCGTAGAGGGAGTAGCCGCAGCAAATCGCCACGGGCTTGGGGTGGTTGTTACCGACCATCACCTTCCGGGACAGACGCTTCCAGATGCGCTCGCGATCGTCAATCCCAACCAACCGGGTTGCGACTTCCCCTCCAAAAACCTTGCAGGCGTCGGCGTCATTTTCTACTTGATGATCGCCTTACGCGCTGAACTCAGACGTCGCAATGTGTTTACCCAAGCGACTGCACCCAAACTAGAGGCGCTGGCTGATCTCGTTGCCCTCGGGACCGTGGCAGACGTCGTCAAGCTTGATTCGAACAATCGTCTACTTGTGACACGGGGACTTGATCGTATGCGTCGCGGCCTGATGCAACCCGGCATACGTGCACTCTTTGCAGTCAGCGCGCGTGACCCACAGGCCGCCAGTGGTTTCGACTTAGGCTTCGCCTTAGGACCCCGAATCAACGCCGCTGGACGATTGGCGGATATGGGCTTGGGCATACGCTGCCTCACCACGGACGATGACATGGAAGCGCTCGAATTGGCGCGCGAGCTCGACACCATTAACCGAGAGCGCCGGCAAATTGAAACCGTGATGAAAGAGCAAGCCCTCAGCGTGACAGAGAATGTTGAAGCTGGGCAAGTAGGCGCCTCAGTCTGTGTCATGCACCCCGAGTGGCACCAAGGCGTGGTGGGCCTGGTCGCCTCGAGGCTCAAGGAACGATTTTTTCGTCCAACCCTTGCTTTCGCGCCGGCAGGCGATGACGAGCTCCGCGGCTCGGGCCGCTCGATTCCGGATGTACACCTTCGCGATGTGCTTGATCTGGTCTCAAAGAGGCATCCCGGTCTAATCCGCAAGTTTGGTGGCCACGCCATGGCAGCAGGGCTAACGCTCGGACGCGATGACTTTGAGCGCTTCGCGCCAGCCTTCGAACAGGCGGTGATTGAAATGACCGGCCGCAAGAGCTTTGAGCCAGTGATCGAAACCGATGGCTCCCTTGAAACGGGCTATGCCAACGCACAGGTCGCGGGTTTACTGGCTCAAGAGGTTTGGGGTGCAGGTTTTGCAGCGCCACTATTCTTAGACGAATTTCGTATTCGAAATCAAAAACTCGTAGGCGAAAAGCATCTAAAGCTTGTTTTGGAGCGAGGCTCGCAGCGCTTTGACGCGATATGGTTTGGACGCACCGATAGCCTGCCCGAGCGTATACAGGCGGCGTACCGACTAGAACAGAATGTATGGAATGGCATGGTTTCGGTCCAACTCGTCCTCGAGCACGCGCAGGCGGCGTAATCCGTCTCCACGTCCGTTAAAATACCGTGTTTATTCAATCAAATAGCTGGAAATATACGCATGGAAGCCGAACGTCAGAACCAAATCGCCTCAAGACTCGCGGATTACACTGCGCGCGAGTCTGCACTTCGGGGGTATCTTTGACTTCGATGTCAAAGCCGAGCGTCTGCACGTTGTCAATGCCGAACTAGAAGATCCAAACGTCTGGAATGATCCCAAGCGTGCCCAAGATCTAGGCCGCGAAAAAAAGAGTATCGAAGACGTCGTCGTTACACTCACAGCTCTTGCACAAGCCATTGCCGACTCGCGCGAGCTCTTTGAACTCGCAGCCTCGGATAATGACGATGCAACGCTCGAAGCCATTGAAGCGGATGCCGATGGCTTTCAAAGCACTCTGGAAGGCATGGAATTCCGACGCATGTTTTCTAATCCGGCAGATCCACTGAACTGCTTCTTAGATATTCAGGCCGGAGCCGGTGGTACGGAAGCGCAAGACTGGGCCTCCATGTTGCTTAGACAGTATCTGCGCTACGCCGAACGCAAAGGATTCAAGGCAGAACTACTCGAAGAGTCAGAGGGCGAAGTGGCCGGTATCAAGTCCGCCACCATCAAAATCGAAGGCGAATACGCCTTTGGTTTTCTTCGCACCGAGAGCGGCGTCCACCGCCTAGTACGCAAGAGTCCTTTCGATTCCTCGGGCGGTCGTCATACCTCGTTTGCTAGCGTTTTTGTCTACCCAGAAGTCGATGATTCGATTGAAATCGATATTAATCCTGCTGATTTACGTATCGATACCTATCGCGCCAGTGGTGCAGGTGGGCAGCACATCAACAAAACCGATTCGGCAGTGCGTATCACGCACTTGCCCACCAACATCGTCGTGCAGTGCCAGAACGACCGCTCGCAGCACCGTAACCGAGCAGAAGCCATGCAAATGCTGAAGTCGCGTCTCTTCGAACTTGAGATGCGCAATCGTATGGCCGAACAACAGAAAATGGAAGATGCGAAAACAGATGTGGGCTGGGGTCACCAGATCCGCTCTTATGTGCTAGATCAAAGCCGCATCAAAGACCTCCGCACGAACGTTGAGATATCGAACACGCAAAAAGTGCTCGACGGGGATCTCGATCCGTTTATCCAGGCAAGCCTTAAACAAGGAGTCTAAGCGTATGACAACGATCACTATTATTACTGGCACAACCCGCGGTCTGGGCGCATCGATGGCGGAGCAGCTCGCCACCTCGGGTGAACACCTTGTCACCCTCTCGCGCAAACCTTCTGATGCACTTGCCAACATTGCGAGTAAACATGCTTCAACACTGACGCAGCTCAATGTCGACCTAGGGGATGCGAAGGCCTTGATGCAAGCAGTGCAGGCGCTCAAACCCTTGATTTCCGGACACGACCGTGTACGCTTTATCCATAATGCTGGGATCGTGACCCCTATCGCTCAGGCCGAAAACCTGAATGACCTTGAAGTGATCAATCACGCATTCCAGGTCAACATTACCTCGGCCATGGTGCTGACTGCCGCGATCCTGACTGCCAGCGGCAAGGCAACAGACCGTCGCATCATGTTGATCTCGTCAGGTGCCGGACGTAACGCTAGCTCGGGCTGGGGTGTTTACTGTGCGACCAAAGCGGCCATGGATCGCTATGCCGAGGCGGTAAATCTTGACGTGGGTGAGCGCGCGCGGATTACATCGATGGCGCCAGGCGTGATTGATACGGATATGCAAGTGACCATCCGCAGTACGCCTAAGGAAGCACTCCCCTCGCTTGACCGCTTCCTTGGCTTTCACCAGAACAAACAACTGGGGGTCCCCGACACGATCGCAAGACGTATCTTGGCAGCCCTCGAGAGCGACACCTACGGTGCCACGATCATCGACGACATTCGTCAATACCCAGCATAATCATGACCGAAAATCAGACTCCACAACACGACGAAAACCATCTAATCGCTGAGCGCCGCAGCAAACTCGCCGCCATGCGCGAACGCGGTGTTGCGTTCCCGAACGACTTCGTTCCGGCCGATCGCGCTGAGCCCTTGCACAAACGCTATGGCGAGCTAGATCAAGCGACACTGGCAGCTGCTGCGCATCCTGCGAGCGTTGCCGGCCGTATGATGCTCAAGCGTGTGATGGGTAAAGCCAGCTTTGCAACTCTGCAAGACAGTACGGGACGCATACAGATTTACCTGGATCGCAACTCGTTGGGTGAAGAAAACTACGACGCCTTCAAACATTGGGACATCGGCGACATCATCGCAATCACCGGCCATGTGTTTAAAACAAACAAGGGCGAACTTTCGATTCATGCCGCCACAGCGCGAGTCCTCGCCAAGTCGCTCAGACCCCTGCCCGATAAGTTTCACGGCATCGCGGATCAAGAGCTGCGCTACCGCCAGCGCTACATTGATCTCATCATGACCGAGCAAACACGCCAAACCTTTGCTGCGCGCAGCAAAGCGATCAGTGCGATCCGGCAGACGATGGTGGATGCAGATTTTCTGGAAGTTGAAACACCGATGCTGCACGGCATTCCTGGCGGGGCTGCAGCAAAACCTTTCATCACCCATCACAACGCACTCGACATGGAAATGTTCTTGCGCATCGCGCCAGAGCTCTACCTTAAGCGACTAGTTGTCGGCGGCTTTGAACGAGTCTTTGAAATTAACCGTAACTTCCGTAACGAGGGTGTGAGCCCACGTCACAACCCAGAATTCACGATGATGGAATTCTACGCAGCCTACACTGATTATCAGTGGCTGATGGACTTCACAGAAAAAATTATTCGCGCAGCAGCCATACACGCGTGCGGCACTGCAACGCTCACCTATCAGGGTCGGGAGCTTGATCTATCAAAACCGTTCCATCGCCGCACCATCGTTCAATCCATCCTTGAACATGCGCCTCAGTTTACGGAAGTACAACTCGGCGATGCAGATTTTGTTCGCAGTGAGCTCAAAAAACGTGGTGTGGATGTCGCGGCTCCAAACCTTGCGCGTGCCGGCTTAGGTGCATTACAACTGGCGTTATTTGAAGAGACTGCTGAGGCGAAACTTTGGGAACCCACCTACATCATCGACTATCCGATTGAGGTCTCTCCCCTCGCCCGTGAATCCGACACACGCCCAGGTATCACCGAGCGTTATGAACTGTTCATAACGGGTCGTGAAATCGCCAACGGTTTTTCGGAGCTTAACGATCCAGAAGATCAGGCAGCGCGTTTTCACGCACAAGTGCAAGCCAAAGACGCTGGAGACGAAGAAGCCATGTACTACGATGCCGACTATATTCGCGCCCTCGAATATGGTTTGCCACCAACCGGTGGTTGCGGGATCGGTATTGATCGCCTCGTGATGTTGTTAACAGACAGCCCCAGCATTCGAGACGTGATTCTGTTCCCGCATCTGCGCAAAGAAGACTAGCCCACTAAGCTGTGCGGTAGGGCTTGAGCCACTTCAAGCCCTCTTCAACTGTTGTTCTGGGTCGATATTCACAGCCAATCCAACCTGTATAGCCCAGCGTCTCAATCCGTTCGAAGACCGCTGAGTAAGCGATTTCACCCTGGTCAGGCTCGTTACGGGTTGGCACAGCCGCAATTTGAATATGCCCGATATGAGGCATGTACTGCCCCAGCTTCGTCAGAATATCGCCCTCGGAGACCCCAACGTGATACACATCAAACATCAGTTTGATGTTGTTACGTCCACAGGCTTCGCGGATGGCATTTGAATCCGCTTGCCGAGAATAAAAATAGCCGGGCTTATCGCGTTGATTAATCGCCTCAAGCAAGAGCGTGATCCCATGCGGTGCAGCCAGATCCGCGGCCCACTGCAAATTCGCGATAAATGTTTGACGAGCAGCGGGCTCCATTTGGCTAATCGCCAGACCCGGCATGACGTGAATCGCCGGTGCGCCACTGCCTAGGCACCATTGCAACGACTGATTAAAGGCTTTCTGGAAATCCGCCTCGCGACCCGGCAGCGCACCCAAGCCAGACTCGCCAATACTCGCATCACCCACCGGCGTGTTGACTGCAAGCAAGGTTAAATTCAAGCGTTTAACGGCTGCGCGAACCTCTTCGGCAGGCGTGTCATACGGCCACTGCAACTCGATCGCTTTAAAGCCGTTTTTTGCGGCAAGCTCAATGCGCTCTAACAGCGGCAATTGTGACCATAAAAAACCGAGGTTTGCAGAAAATCGGACCATGGGGAATCCCTTTTTTCTCAATAGCCTGTTTTGGATGCGGTCGGCGCCTTCGCACCTCGCGCCGTCGCTACAGCAGCCTTGGCTGCCGCCGCCATC
Source organism: Burkholderiaceae bacterium (assembly GCA_044376975.1). Classification (GTDB taxonomy): domain Bacteria; phylum Pseudomonadota; class Gammaproteobacteria; order Burkholderiales; family Burkholderiaceae_B; genus Zwartia. The sequence goes on from JBILJY010000007.1 coordinate 8,324, forward strand.
AGCGCAGCTTCATTACCAGGCGTCACCATCTGAAACCCTTGACTGATACGCATCGCAGCCGCTTCGCCAGACGAGCAGAAAATACCGGCGATCTTTCCGTGCGCAATTGCGCGCTCACGAATATGCGCAACAGCTTGGACGACAACGGGATCCTCTGATTCCGACTTAGGAACCGAACCGAGCGCCAGAGCTAGATCATTCGGCCCGATATAGATACCGTCTAAACCTTCCAATGCCAGGATCTTATCGAGGTTATCCAAGCCCGCCTGAGTCTCAATCATTCCCAGGGTCAACATTTCTTGATCCGCCTGGGGGTAATAGTCAGCACCGGCATACAACAACGCCCGTGCAGGTCCGAATGAACGTTGCCCACGCGGCGGGTAACGGCAGGACGATACGAAGCTTGCGGCATCATCGACGGTAGAAATCATCGGACAAATAATTCCGTAGGCACCGCTATCAAGCAGTCGCATGATTTGTGCTGGGTCATTCCACGGCACACGCGCCAAGGGAATCGTAGGGGTTGAAGACAACGCCTGAAACATCGGCAGCGCTGCATCGATACCAATCATGCCATGTTGAAGGTCGACGGTCACAGAATCGAATCCTGCATGCCCAATCACTTCAGCCGAGTAAGACGACGGGATTGCGAGCCAACCGTTGATAACAGGCTGACCGGCTGCAATCTTTTTACGAATCGTATTTTCTCTCATGATGTCTCCGACCACCTTTATTAAAGGATCATTCTAATGGTTTTCTTTAGCGTGATTAATCGTATAGCGAGGAATCTCAATCACTAAGTCGGTTTGTGCGACTTTAGCCTGGCAGGCAAGCCTAGAGGTGGTCGACAACCCCCACGCCCGATCCAACAAGTCCTCTTCGGAGTCTGTCGCTTCAGCCAGAGAACGAAAACCCTCTTTCACCAAAACATGGCAAGTTGTACACGCACAAGACAACTCACAAGCGTGCTCGAGCTCGATATGATGATTCAATAAAACACGACAAATAGACTCGCCGACTGGTGCGTCATCAATGACAGCACCATTGGGACACACATCAGGGTGAGGAAGAACTGTGATTTTTGGCATAGGTGACCCGCGCTTATTTATGTACGTACTATGTGTAAAACGACCACGCTGATCTCACAACGCGTCGAGTGATTTTCCAGTCAGGGCTGCACGAATGCTGCGGTCCATCCGCTTTGCAGCAAAATCATCGGTTGCGTCCGACAGTGCCTTGATCGCCAGGCGAATTTGTTCTACTTCGTCCCCGCTCGCAACCTGTGCCGTCGCTTGTAATTGCTGAGCAATACGCGTTTGATCGGCAGCGCTAAGTAAATCGGCATCAGCCGCCATTGCAGCACGGACTGATTCAATCAATTGCTGCGCATCGACTTGCTGCTCTTTGAGCATGCGCATGCGCGCATCGTAATCGGCTTGCTTCAGTCCTTCGGTGAGCATACGTGCGACTTCTTCGTCGCTCAGGCCATAAGAAGGTTTAACCGTCACGGAAGCTTCCACTCCGGACCCCAACTCGCGTGCGGTTACGCTCAACAAGCCGTCGGCATCGACTTGAAAGGTGACGCGAATTTTTGCCGCACCCGCCACCATGGGCGGAATCCCGCGCAATTCAAATCTAGCCAGTGACCGGCAATCGGCAACAAGATCACGTTCGCCTTGCACCACATGCACGGCCAGCGCAGTTTGTCCGTCTTTAAAGGTTGTGAATTCTTGTGCACGCGCAACAGGGATCGTACTGTTACGCGGGATAATGTGCTCGACCAAACCACCCATGGTTTCGAGCCCTAGCGTCAATGGTGTGACGTCAAGTAGCAACCAGTCTTCGCCTGGATTTCGATTGCCTGCTAATAAATTCGCTTGTAGCGCAGCACCCAGTGCAACGACCTCGTCTGGATTTAAATCAATCAAGGGCTCGGAACCAAAAAAAGCCCCCACTGACTGACGCACAATGGGCATGCGCGTGGCACCGCCCACCATCACCACGCCCTTAATATCCTTTACAGAGAGTGATGCATCCTTGAGTGCGAGTCGTGCACAATCAAGCGTTCGCTCGATCAAGCTAGAAGCCATTGCTTCGAAGGCGTGGCGCGTCAGGGATAACGGAAGTGTCGTTCCAGCCAGCGTTACATTTACGGTGAAATCCAAATGATCCGTCAAGCCTTCACGCAACAGACGCGCAGCGCTTAACATTGCACGTCGTGATCCGGGTGACAAATCATTCAGACAAAGCGTACGCGTAAAGTACGCCACAATGAGCGCATCAAAATCATCGCCTCCCAAACGCGTATCACCACCCGTGGCAATCACCTCAAACACGCCACGCGTCAAATGCAGGAGCGATAAATCGAAGGTGCCACCGCCCAGGTCGTAGACTGCGTAGACGCCCTCTGACCCATGATCCAGACCGTAAGCAATCGCAGCCGCCGTCGGTTCATTGAGCAGACGCAGCACATTCAGACCGGCCAAGCGCGCAGCATCGCGAGTTGCTTGACGCTGCGCATCGTCAAAATACGCAGGGACGGTAATCACAGCACCAACCAGTGAATCGCCAAGCGTTCCCTCGGCCAAGTATTTCAGTTTGTCTAAAATTCGTGCGGCAACTTCGACAGGAGAGACGGTTGCATGCGCAGTCTGGATCCGAACGCTTTGTCCATCCGCCACAAATACATAAGGAACATCAGAGGCTGCGGCATCGTCGTAAGAGCGCCCCATAAAGCGCTTGATTGAAACCAGGGTATCCAGAGGGTGCGCAGCCTGCTGCGCAAGCGCATCGACTCCAACAAGAGCCCGTTCAGGCCCTTGAAAATAGACCGCCGAAGGGACCAGCATGCGCCCTTGCTCGTCCGGCAAGACTTCGGGCACGCTACTGCGCACTGCAGCAACCAACGAGTGGGTCGTGCCTAAGTCGATACCAACTGCCAAACGGCGTTGATGGGGAGCAGGCGATTCGCCTGGCTCAGAGATCTGCAGTAACGCCATGTGTTTGCTTCAGTTGCGTAATGAGTTTGTCTAAAAACATCCACTCTCGCACACGCGCCGCCGCCTGATCGAACTGTTGTTTCTCAAACAGATCTGTCAACGTCTGAACGAACCCCTTGCGAGCCTCATCAAATTGTTTAGTCAACACGCGATAGCTGTCGGGATTAGGATGTGACGCCAACTCTTCTAGCGCCTCGTGCCATTCCATTTGTTGCATCAAAAATGCCGGCGCCATCGCAGTGTTTGTCTCGACCTGCAGGTCGACACCTGATAGTTCACACAGGTAGCGTGCCCGAGAGAGTGGATCTTTGAGAACACGCCAAGCCTCATTCGCTTGTGTGCTCCATTGAAGCGCCACCCGCTTCTCGGCAGCCGAGCCCGCTGCAAAACGATCAGGGTGCACTGCCGTTGCCACACGTTTCCATGCCGCTTCAAGAACCTGCGGATCTACCGAGAATGCGCGTGGCAAACCTAGTAACGTAAAATGATCCGTTGCATTCACGACTGGTTATACGGTGAAAGATTCACCGCAACCGCAGGTGGCCTTTTCGTTCGGGTTACGGAATTTAAAGCCCTCATTGAGTCCCTCGCGAGCATAATCAAGCTCGGTACCGTCGAGATACGACAAGCTCTTCGGATCAATAAAAACTTTAACCCCAAAGCTTTCAAATACCTGGTCTTCGGCGGTCGCTTCGTCAACGTACTCGAGTTTGTAGGCCATCCCCGAGCAACCTGTCGTGCGAACACCTAAACGCAAACCAATACCGCTTCCGCGTTTTTGCAGATATTTGCCGATATGATCGGCAGCCTGTGACGTAAGTGTGACGGCCATAATTATCCCGTGTGCTTGTCTTTGTAATCTTTGACCGCAGCCTTGATCGCGTCTTCGGCCAGAATGGAACAGTGTATCTTGACTGGCGGCAACGCAAGTTCTTCCGCGATTTGGGTGTTGCGAATCGTCAAAGCTTCGTCAAGCGTTTTTCCCTTGACCCATTCCGTGACCAACGAGCTCGAGGCGATCGCCGAACCGCAGCCATAGGTTTTAAAACGCGCATCTTCGATGATACCCGCCTCATTGACACGAATCTGCAGCTTCATCACGTCGCCACAGGCTGGCGCCCCGACCATGCCAGTACCGACCTGGTCATCGCTCTTGTCAAAGGTCCCGACATTGCGGGGGTTCTCGTAGTGATCTAAAACTTTATCGCTGTATGCCATGTTGTTTCTCCGGCAGAAAAAATCAATGTGCGGACCACTGAACTGAATTCAAATCGATGCCCTCTTTGGCCATCTCCCAAAGCGGCGACATATCGCGCAGCTTACCAACACGCGCCTTTAACAGATTCACCGCAAAATCGATGTCTTCCTCTGTCGTGAAGCGACCAATCGTAAAACGGATCGAGCTGTGCGCAAGTTCGTCGTTGCGACCTAGGGCACGCAACACATACGAGGGCTCGAGGCTTGCAGATGTGCATGCTGAGCCGCTAGAGACCGCCAATTCTTTGATCGCCATGATCAGAGATTCGCCCTCAACATAGTTGAAACTTACGTTCAAGTTATGCGGCACACGATGTTCAAGATCGCCATTGAGGTAGACCTCCTCAATCTGGGACAACCCTGCCCACAAGCGATCGCGCAACATGCGGATACGCTCGTTTTCTGTTCCCATCTCTGCCTGGGCCAACGCGAAGGCCTCACCCATACCAACAATCTGGTGCGTTGCCAATGTGCCCGAACGAAAACCGCGTTCGTGTCCACCGCCGTGCATTTGTGCTTCGATACGGATCCTTGGCTTGCGACGCACGTACAGCGCGCCGATGCCCTTGGGCCCATATGTTTTATGTGCACAGAAGGACATCAGGTCAACTTTCAGTGTCTGCAAATCAATCGCAACTTTACCCGTCGCCTGTGCAGCATCGACGTGAAAAATAATATTTTTAGAGCGACAAATCTCGCCAAGAGTCGCGATGTCTTGGATCACACCAATTTCATTATTCACAAACATCACCGATACCAACACCGTATCGGGACGCAGCGCAGCATTGAACGCTTCAAGACTGATCAGGCCATTTTCCTGCACATCGAGGTATGTGACCTCAAAGCCTTGACGCTCAAGTTCCCGGCAAGGATCTAGGACCGCCTTGTGCTCAGTTTTAACGGTAATAATGTGCTTACCGCGCTCTGCATAAAAACCTGCAGCGCCTTTGATCGCCAGATTATTCGACTCCGTTGCGCCTGACGTCCAAACAATCTCTCGGGGGTCGGCGTTTACGAGCGCGGCAACTTGCACACGCGCACGCTCGACCGCTTCTTCGGCTTCCCAACCATAGGCGTGGCTGCGCGAGGCAGGGTTTCCTGCGTGCTCGTACAACCAAGGAACCATCTTGTCCACCACGCGTGGATCAACAGGTGTCGTGGCCGAATAATCAAAATAAATGGGACGTGTTGACATAGTTAAATCCTGAATCTGAAATCGTTAAGCAGTCACTGGTAGAGGCTGTTTCGCAGCCGCTGCGCTAGAACCCACAACATTGACGCGTACGCCTGCTGCTTGGTTAGCTTCCTGCAGTTGCCGAACGCGCTGTTGGTCAACCAGATCTTGTAGGGACACAGAGTCAAGAAAATCAACCATTTTCCTGTTTAGTGTTGACCAGAGTTCGTGTGTCATACAGATGCCGGGCTTGCCATCTGTACCGTTCGCACAGTCTGTCTTGCCACCACAGTTGGTTGCATCAATGGGCTCATCGACGGCGAAAATAATGTCCGCAACGGTGATCGTGCGCCCGAGGCGAGCAAGCGTGTAGCCGCCACCTGGACCACGTACACTCTCGACAAGCTCGTGGCGACGCAGCTTGCCAAACAATTGTTCGAGATAAGAAAGCGAGATATTCTGACGCTGGCTGATTGCGGAAAGCGTGACTGGACCGCTCTGCTGGCGCAAGGCCAGGTCAATCATGGCGGTAACCGCAAATCGTCCTTTTGTAGTGAGCCTCATGACGGAATCCTTAAGAGAGAAACGTTGCGAATGAATTGGCTTACCCGACTAAACAACTCAAGTATAACCAATTCCCGACTAAATTACTAGGGTATGTCCTTAGGAGTTCAAGGGAAATAGCCGGTTTTAAAAAAAACCGCGCTGTCGCGCGGCTTTTTGTGTGACTACCTACCTAACAATTTCCTTTAAGCCGCCTGATACTGCGTCACGCGCTTGCGTACGAGCTCAAGCACGCCCTGACAGGCGTCTTCAAGATAATCCAATACCTTGCCAAAGCCCTCTGGTCCACCGTAATACGGATCGGGCACAGTGGCTTCTTCGAATTCGTTGGCAAAGCGCATCAACAGCATGAGCTTGTGATGATGAGGCTTTGGACACTGTTGCTGCAGCGCAGAAAGGTTTTCCCAGTCCATCGCTAAAATCAAATCAAACTCACGGAAGTCATCCGCCGTAATTTGACGCGCTTCCGTGTGAGCGATTTCATAGCCCCGTTTTCGGGCAGCAGCCTGCGCACGCGCATCTGGCGCTTCACCGACGTGAAAGTTATGGGTACCGGCAGAATCAATGCCCACGGCGTCTGAGAGACCCGCGTCATTGATAAGGTGGCGAAAAACGCCTTCAGCACTGGGCGACCGGCAGATATTGCCCATGCATACGAAGAGGACTTTTGTCATGATGGTGCTTATTGTGCGGGAAAACCCGTAACATGTCTAGAGTTTTTTTGCTTAATCGCCGGCAAGCTCATAAGAAATAATAATTAAATAAATATATTTATTATCAATTACTTACACAACTTATCTTATCTAATTTATAGAAATTTGATGTGAAATAATTCAAAAAAATTATTTAAATATTTCAACTCTATGCACCGCAACATAGCAAAACTGCAACATTTAAGCACCAGAAAGTAGCACGCGCTCCTTCAACACCCTGAGTGCATCTCGCGCAGCAGCCGCCTGCTCAAACTCCAGATTCCGCGCATGATCCAACATCAGTTTTTCTAGTCGCTTGAACTCTTTTGCTAGCGCCTTCTCATCGCCTAGCAACGACAAATCTACCTCTTGATCTGGTTGATCTCTGAATGCGGGCGCGACAATGCCATCGATCAGTTCTCTGACTGCCTTCCGTACGCTGCGCGCTTGAATGCCATGCTCGGTATTGAACGCTATCTGCTTATTTCGCCGACGCTCGGTCTCCCCCATGGCGCGCTTCATGGAGTCCGTCATACGATCTGCGTACAAGATCGCACGACCGTTTAGATTGCGCGCCGCGCGGCCAATCGTTTGAATCAAGCTGCGGTCCGAACGCAAAAAGCCCTCTTTATCTGCGTCGAGAATTGTCACAAGCGAAACCTCGGGGATGTCTAGCCCTTCGCGCAACAGGTTGATCCCGACCAACACATCGAACGCACCGAGTCGCAAATCGCGAATAATTTCGACACGTTCGACAGTATCGATATCTGAATGCAGATAGCGCACTTTAACGCCGTGCTCCGCGAGATAGTCGGTTAGATCCTCGGCCATCCGTTTGGTCAGCGTGGTAACTAACACACGCTCTTGGACGGCCACGCGTAATTTAATCTCGCCCAACAAATCATCGACCTGGGTACGCGCAGGCCGCACCTCTACGATCGGATCGACCAGACCCGTCGGACGCACGACTTGCTCGACAACGTTATCGGTGTGGGCCTGTTCATAGTTGCCAGGGGTCGCGGAAACGAAGACGCACTGTCGCATACGCGTCTCAAACTCCTCCATTTTTAGTGGGCGGTTATCCATCGCCGAGGGCAAACGAAAGCCGTAGGTGACCAGCGTCTCTTTGCGCGCGCGGTCGCCGCGATACATACCGCCTAACTGTCCAATCGTCACATGACTTTCATCGATGAACATCAGCGCATCACTAGGCAAATAATCGATCAGAGTAGGAGGAGGATCACCCGGTGCAGCACCAGACAAGTGCCTGGAATAATTCTCGATGCCCTTACAGAAACCCAGTTCCGCAAGCATTTCAAGATCGAAGCGCGTACGTTGTTCAATCCGCTGCGCCTCGACCAGATGACCGGAGTCCACAAAAAATTTGACGCGTTCGCGCAGCTCTTGCTTGATGGTTTCAATCGCACGCAAGACCGTGTCACGCGGCGTGACGTAATGGGATCCTGGGTAAACAGTAAAGCGCGGGACCTTCTGCCTAACGCGCCCCGTTAAGGGGTCAAAGAGTTCGAGGCTCTCGACCTCGTCATCAAACAACGATAGTCGCACCGCGAGCTCTGCACTTTCCGCCGGGAAGATATCAATAGTTTCGCCACGGGCACGAAAGGTCCCGCGTGTAAATTCTGTGTCGTTGCGCTCGTACTGCATCGCCACCAAGCGCGCCAACACCTCACGACGCGCGATACGATCGCCCGTGCGCAGAATCAAGACCATCGCGTGATAGTCCGAGGGGTTACCAATACCGTAGATACAGGAAACAGTGCCCACGATGACCGTATCGCGCCTTTCAAGCAAACTCTTGGTGGCAGACAAACGCATCTGCTCAATGTGCTCGTTAATCGACGAGTCTTTTTCAATGAACAAATCGCGTGTGGGGACGTAGGCTTCCGGTTGGTAGTAATCGTAGTAAGACACGAAATACTCGACCGCATTACGCGGGAAAAACTCCCGCATCTCTGCGTATAACTGCGCTGCCAACGTCTTGTTCGGTGCCAGCACCACCGCTGGCCGACCTAGGCGTGCAATGATATTGGCCATCGTGAAGGTCTTGCCCGACCCGGTTACCCCGAGCAAGGTCTGTGACATCAAGCCATCACGCATGCCCTGCTCTAGCAGATCAATCGCCCGAGGCTGATCTCCTGCAGGCGGATAGGGCTGGTAAAGCTGAAAAGGGCTATCCGGATAGGAAACAAACTTCCCCGCCTCATTGCCTGTCGAAATCGTCGCATGCGGCACCACGCCCAAGCTCGCAACCTCATGCGCGATAGCAGCGGGTAAGGCGGGCGATGCGGGAAGCGACAACAGTGGATCATCACTGTCCTGGGTGATCAGGTCATTGACTGGGGTTACTTCAGGTTTCTTGGTCGAGGCCATGCTAGACTTATTCGGGTTAGCCCTTGGATTTAGGCCGAACCGGACATTATGTTCCCTCTTATCCAAAGCGTCCACTCGAATTGCAAACACCACTACTTTTTCTCACCTTTGTCCATTCTTTGACCGCCATCCACTAAACATGAGCACCCTCTTCCAAGCCGTAGAACTCGCCCCACGTGACCCTATCCTAGGTCTGAACGAACAATTCAATGCCGATCCGCGCAGCACCAAGGTAAACCTTGGTGTGGGTGTCTACTACGACGACAACGGGAAAATCCCACTGCTAGCAGCGGTGCATCAAGCTGAAGTCGCGCGTGTGCAACTGGCCGCAGCACGCGGGTACCTCCCAATCGAGGGAATCGCAGGCTATAACAAGGGCGCGCAAGAACTGGTGCTTGGCAAGAACTCGCCCCTCATTGCTGCTGGTCGGGTTCTAACCATGCAAGCACTAGGCGGCACAGGCGCGCTCAAAATCGGCGCAGACTTCATCAAGCAGCTTGTCCCGGACGCCAAAGTCGCGATTAGCGATCCGAGCTGGGAAAACCATCGTGCACTCTTTGAACGCGCAGGCTTCGAGGTTGTCAACTACCCCTACTACGATGCAGTCACGCATGGACTGAACTTCAAAGGCATGTTGGAGGGGCTGCGCAGCCTCCCGCAAAAAAGTGTGGTGGTGCTGCACGCGTGCTGTCACAACCCGACCGGCGTGGACCTCACGGTTGATCAGTGGCGCGAGGTTGCCCAAGTCGTCAAGGCCTCGAACCTGATTCCATTCCTTGATATCGCCTACCAAGGTTTTGGCGATGGACTCGAGGCTGATGCCTCAGCTGTCCGCCTATTCGCCGATTTGGATATGACGATGTTCATCAGCTCGTCGTTCTCGAAGTCATTCTCGCTTTACGGCGAGCGCGTCGGCGCCTTGACGATCGTGACAGGAAGTCAGGATGAATCGAGCCGCGTACTGAGCCAAGTCAAACGTGTTATCCGTACTAACTACTCCAACCCACCCACGCACGGTGGCACGATCGTTTCGACCGTATTAAACAATCCCGAGCTGTTTGCCCTATGGGATAAAGAACTTGCTGGCATGCGTGACCGCATCCGACTAATGCGCAAGCAGTTAGTTGAAAAACTGACCCAATTCGGCGTAAAAGAGGACTGCAGCTACGTCATGAAGCAACGCGGCATGTTCTCGTTTTCAGGGATGACCGCCCCTCAGGTTGAGCGTCTACGCGCCGAGCACGGGATTTATGCGGTCAGCACCGGTCGTATCTGCGTTGCTGCGTTAAACAGCAAGAACATCGACACCGTTGCCAAAGCCATGGCCGAGGTGATGAAAGCCTAAGTACCTTGTCCGTCAGGCAACCGGCAGGGGGTTGAGCAAAAAAACAGCCTTTATGAAAAAGGCTGTTTTTTTATACAGATTTATTTGCAACTTCATGTTTTTTAGTGCAAAATATAACTGTACAAATAAACAGCGCTGTGTGCATCGACAGTTTAATCACTGAATAATCGCAGCGAATCTACACCCGCTAAGCTCACCACAGGCTCGACGATGTCTATCAAACTGACCGACCGGCAACAACAGATTCTGGACCTGATACGCGAAGCCGTGGTTAACACGGGTTTCCCTCCTACTAGGGCTGAAATTGCCCAAACTCTAGGTTTTAAATCAGCCAATGCGGCAGAAGACCACTTGCGCGCACTTGCCAGAAAAGGGGTAATAGAACTCACAGCCGGTGCATCACGCGGTATACGCCTAACCGAGGCGGCGGCTGACTTCTTTGGGGATACGGATCTCAACCCAGAACATGTCCGATCACAACCCACGCCTCTCAGCGCGCCAACCGCAGCACCTGGCATGGGCCAAGTCCTTCTGCCGCTTATCGGACGCGTCGCTGCGGGCTTTCCTATGCTTGCAACTGAAAACATCGAACGAGAAATACAAGTAGACCCAAATATGTTCACACAAACACCTGACTACCTGCTTAAGGTCAGAGGCCTGAGTATGCGTGACATTGGAATACTCGATGGTGATTTGCTCGCGGTCAAAAAAACCAACGTCGCCCGCAACGGTCAGATTGTTGTCGCACGTATCGATGACGAAGTCACGGTCAAGCGCTTAAATCAGCAGGGTTCTCGCATTGAGTTATTGCCTGAAAACACCGACTTTGAGCCCATCATCGTCACAGCGGATCAAGACTTCTCTATCGAAGGTATTGCTCTGGGATTAATTCGCAGCACGCCACTGCAATAACACGCGTCGCGGCGAGCTAGGTCTCACGCCAGCGCTCAAGCGCTCGTCGATCGCGTTTAGTTGGGCGACCTTCGATATTCTGCGATGGTTCAACGTAGTATTTGCGTCGCTCTGCAGCCGTCTGCCGCGCCAGCATGCTCTCGGGTGTTTCTTCATATAAAAGACGCGCAAGTGTGGCTGCGCGTCGAGTCTCAGAAATACCACGCACGAGCAATTCAATGTGCTCTTGCTCTCGATGAATCTTAAGCTTATCGCCAACCTTGATTAAACGAGCGGGCTTGGCACGATCATCGCCTACATGCACACGTCCCGCCTCGATTGCCGAGGCGGCAATCGTGCGGGACTTGTAAAAACGTGCAGCCCACAACCACTTATCAAGCCGCACACTATCGACGAACACTTGCACTTAGTGTTTGATCACCGGATCCGTCGCAGTGCCTGTGGGCTTAGCCACAACGTCCTGCGCAACCGGCGCTTCCTCGGGCAAAGGTTTTGTTGGGCTCGATAAAGCCACTTCCAAGACTTTATCAATCCAACGCACTGGTACGATCTCTAGATGGTTCTTAACGTTATCAGGAATCTCGGCAAGATCCTTAACGTTTTCTTCGGGGATCAGCACCGTCTTGATACCACCGCGATGGGCTGCCAGCAGCTTCTCTTTAAGGCCTCCAATCGCCAGCACTTCTCCACGGAGCGTAATTTCACCAGTCATCGCCACATCGGCACGTACGGGAATGTGCGTGAGCGCCGACACGATGGCTGTGGTGATTGCGATACCCGCGGACGGACCGTCTTTAGGTGTAGCACCTTCAGGGAAGTGCACGTGAATATCCCGCTTCTCAAAAATAGAATCTGCGATCCCGAGACGCGCCGCACGCGCACGCACCACACTGCGCGCAGCCTCGACCGACTCCTTCATCACATCGCCGATAGATCCCGTACGCTGAATCACGCCCTTACCAGGCATGTCTGCAACTTCAATTGTCAGTAAATCGCCACCGACTTCTGTCCAAGCCAAGCCAGTGACCTGTCCGATCTGGTTTTCCTTCTCGGCCATGCCAAAGTTGTAACGACGCACGCCCAGGTAGTCACTCAAGTTTTCAGACGTGACGACAACTTGTGGAATCACAGCATTAGACTTCGCCGCCTTATTGGCCTCGGATTCCGCCAAAAGTTTCTTCACAACCTTCCGACAGATTTTTCCGACATCACGCTCGAGCGAGCGCACGCCAGCTTCACGTGTGTAGTAGCGCACAATGTCACGCATCGCAGATTCGTCGACCTTCAACTCTTCCGGTTTGACGCCATTGTTCTTCATGACCTTAGGTAGCAAGTGGTCATGCGCGATATGAATCTTCTCATCTTCGGTGTAACCCGAGAGACGAATCACTTCCATGCGATCGAGCAACGCGGGTGGAATGTTCAAGGTGTTACTCGTTGCCACAAACATGACATCTGACAAGTCAAAATCAACTTCTACGTAGTGATCTTGAAACGTATGGTTTTGTTCTGGATCTAAAACCTCCAGCAACGCCGACGCAGGATCTCCACGGAAATCCATGCCCAGCTTATCGATTTCATCTAGCAGGAATAAGGGATTACGCACAGCAACCTTGGACATGTTCTGCAAAATCTTGCCTGGCATTGAGCCAATGTAAGTGCGACGGTGTCCGCGAATTTCCGCTTCGTCGCGCACACCACCTAAAGCCATACGGATGAACTTGCGATTCGTTGCCTTGGCAATCGACTGGCCGAGCGAAGTTTTGCCCACGCCTGGAGGGCCTACCAAACAAAGGATAGGCGCTTTGACCTTATCCACACGTTGCTGCACCGCAAGATATTCGAGGATGCGCTCTTTGACTTTGTCCAAACCATAGTGGTCGGCATCCAGAACGCTTTCAGCGTTCGGAATCGAGTTGTTAACCTTGCTCTTTTTGCGCCAAGGCAAACTGATCACGGTATCAATGTAATTACGCACCACGGTGGCTTCGGCCGACATCGGGGACATCAGCTTTAGTTTCTTGAGCTCACCGTCCACTTTCTTGCGAGCATCTTTAGGCAAATGCGCGGCTTGAATCTTCTTTTCAAGCTCTTCGATATCCGCACCCTCTTCGCCCTCGCCTAACTCTTTCTGAATCGCCTTGACCTGCTCATTCAGGTAGTAGTCACGCTGGCTCTTTTCCATCTGTTTCTTGACGCGCCCACGGATACGTTTCTCGACCTGCAAGATATCAATCTCAGTCTCGAGCTGGCTCAATAATGCCTCTAGACGTTCAGAGGTCGAGATGATCTCCAACATCTTTTGCTTTTGCTCAAGCTTAAGCGGCAAGTGTGCAGCGATGGTATCGGCCAAGCGGCCGGCATCATCGATCCCAGCGAGCGATGTCAGAATTTCGGGTGGTATTTTCTTATTAAGTTTGACGTACTGCTCAAACTGACTCACGATGGCACGGCGCAAGGCTTCGATCTCAGCACCCATCGTCACGTCAGGTGCAATTGGCACTAGTTCCGATGTGAAGTGCGTCTCAACATCCTGTATCTCGGTCACGCGGGCACGCTGCGCGCCCTCGACCAGTACCTTCACTGTACCGTCAGGTAGTTTGAGCATTTGCAGAATGGTGGCCACACAGCCGATTTCGTATACGTCCTCTGGTGTTGGATCATCTTTGCCAGCAGACTTTTGAGCGGCGAGCATGATGCTCTTGCCGGCCTCCATGGCAGCCTCAAGCGCACGAATCGAGCGCGGACGCCCCACAAACAAGGGGATCACCATATGGGGGAACACCACCACATCGCGCAACGGCAGTAGAGGCAAATTAATTGCTTCAGCAGGCAGGATCTGATTTCCAGACATAGCGACATCCTAAGAAAAACTCGACAAATCCGAACTGATTCATCGACACTTCAATCGCAATTCTGCGAATAGACTTGTTATATGGACAATAGCCGAAATTTCAAGATTCAGCCTCTAGAATGAACAAAAGCCCCTAAAAAGGGGCTGAAAACCAGAGCTACCTTTAGGGTCTAATTTGTTCAGGCCGCAGCGTCTCTCAGGCTAGAAGACTTTTGGGTAGGTTGTTGCTCCGTCTCGTCTGCATAGACCAACAGCGGCTTACCCTGTCCCTCTATCGCAGCTTCGTCGAGCACGACACGCTTGATATTGCCTTGCGTCGGTAGTTCGTACATGGTGTCCAGTAAGGCGGCCTCAAGGATGGAGCGCAAACCACGCGCACCGGTCTTGCGCTTAATCGCCTTGCGAGCAATAGCGTGCAAGGCACCCGGACGGATTTCAAGCTCAGCACCTTCCATGGCGAATAGTTTTTGAAACTGCTTGACTAAAGCGTTCTTCGGTTCAGTCAAGATCTGAATCAAGGTTTCTTCGTCAAGCTCTTGCAAGGTTGCCACAACCGGCAAGCGACCGACAAGCTCAGGAATTAAGCCAAACTTCACTAAATCTTCGGGCTCAACATCAAGGAAGGTGTTACCGGCGGACTGCTCGGTCTTGGAGTCGATAGACGCACCAAAACCAATGCCAGAACGCTCAGTGCGATTGCGGATGACTTTTTCAAGACCATCAAACGCACCGCCAACAATGAAGAGGATGTTGGTGGTGTCGACTTGCACAAAATCCTGGTTCGGATGCTTGCGACCGCCTTGAGGCGGTACCGAGGCAACCGTACCCTCAATTAATTTGAGCAGTGCTTGTTGTACGCCCTCACCAGATACGTCTCGCGTAATAGATGGGTTGTCGGCCTTGCGAGAAATCTTATCAATCTCGTCGATATAGACAATAGCGCGCTGCGCTTTTTCTACTTCGTAATTACAGTTTTGCAGTAATTTTTGAATGATGTTTTCAACGTCTTCGCCGACGTAACCTGCCTCAGTTAGCGTGGTAGCGTCTGCCATGACAAACGGTACGTTGAGTTGTCTTGCCAAGGTCTGTGCAAGCAGTGTCTTTCCCGAACCCGTAGGTCCGATCAGCAGGATATTACTTTTTGAAAGTTCAACGTCGTCGCCCTTAACTTCCCCATGACGCAAACGCTTGTAGTGGTTATAGACCGCTACCGCGAGCACGCGCTTGGGTGTCGTCTGTCCGATCACATATTGATCGAGAAAGGCTTTAATTTCGGCGGGAGTAGGCAAGTCTGTACGGAGTGAGTCACGCGCTTGAGCCTGCGCTTCTTCACGAATGATGTCATTGCATAAGTCAATGCACTCATCACACACGAAGACAGACGGGCCGGCAATCAGCTTGCGGACTTCGTGTTGGCTCTTGTTGCAAAACGAGCAGTACAAAGTCTTTGTAGGGGCTGATGCTTTCTTATCTGTCATAGCGATCCATTACCGTTTTAATCCGAAGGCGATCTTTATACGGGATCCGCACGCGAAGTCAGAACCTTGTCAATCAGTCCGTACGTTACCGCATCGGCGGCAGACATAAAGTTATCCCGTTCGGTATCAATACCAATGCGTTCAACTGTTTGCCCAGTGTTCTCAGCAAGCATCTGATTTAGACGTTCACGCAAATCAAGAATCTCACGTGCCTGAATTTGAATGTCAGAGGCTTGGCCTTGTGCACCACCCGATGGCTGGTGAATCATGATGCGCGAATTGGGAAGAGAGAAACGCTTGCCCTTCGTGCCAGCGGCAAGAAGGAACGCACCCATACTAGCTGCAAGGCCTGTGCAAAGCGTCGAGACCTCAGGCTTGATAAAGCGCATGGTGTCGTAAATCGCCATACCGGCGTATACCGACCCGCCAGGTGAGTTGATGTAGAGCGCGACGTCTTTGTCAGGATTCTCGGACTCAAGGAACAACAATTGAGCTACAACTAAGTTTGCCGACTGGTCGTTGACCGGGCCAACTAGAAAAATCACACGCTCTTTAAGCAGTCGGGAATAAATGTCAAAGGCGCGCTCTCCGCGCCCCGACTGCTCAATCACCATTGGAATGTATCCAAGCCCAGTTGGGGTCACCGAGGACCCACCGTGCATGGATGCATAAAAGTCGGTAAAACGTTCCATTTAGGCCGTTCCCATGATTTGATCAAAAGGTACCTGCTCGTCTTCAACCTGCGCTTTCGCCAAGGCGTGCTGCACAACATTGTCTTCTAGCACAATGCCTTCAACCTCAGCGCGACGAGCGCGATCTGAAAGATAATAGCTCACGACCTCTGCAGGTTTTTCATAGTTGCCTGCAAACTCTTCAATGCGTGCACGAACCTGCTCAGGTTTGGCTTGCAGCTGGGCCTGCTGAACGAGTTCGGACACCAGGAGACCCAAACGCACACGACGCTCCGCCTCGGCGGTAAACGCATCGGCCGGAATAGGCATTTTGTCGGCATTTGGTACGCCGCGCTGAGTGAGCTCAGCGCGTGCGGCTTGCACGCGAGACTGACATTCGCTATCGACTAGGGCTTTGGGCACATCGAAGCTCACAGCGCCGATGAGTGCATCCATTACGCTTGTTTTTGTACGTGCCAAGGTGCGTGCTTTGACTTCGCGCTCGATGTTGCCACGGATATCAGCGAGCAATTTCTCTACGTCGCCTTCTGGCTGACCGAGTGATTTTGCAAACTCCGCATCAATCACAGGAAGAACAGGCTCTGCCACTTCTTTAACTGTAATCGTGAACTCGGCTGTCTTGCCGGCAACATCTTTGCCACCGTAATCAGCTGGGAACGCCAACGGGAACACTTTGGTTTCGCCCGCTTTCATGCCGCGCGCAGCCGCCTCGAACTCAGGCAGCATGCGGCCCTGACCTAAAACGAAAGGAAAAGCATCAGCCTTGCCACCTTCAAAGGGCACGCCGTCGATCGTCCCGGCAAAGTCCAACGTGACGCGGTCCTCATCCTGGGCAGCACGGCCGTCGCGAGCCGCGTACTCAGCGCGCTGTTTGCGCAAAATGTCGACAGTGCGTTGCACTTCTGCTTCGCCAACCGTTGTCACGGCGCGCTTGATCTTCAGGCCAGACAGATCAGGCACTGTTACGGCAGGATAAACCTCAAACGTCGCAAAGAACGCCAAGGTACCCTCTGGGGTGCCTTCGGTCTTTGGCTCTAGCTTCGGTGCACCAGCAATGCGCAGACCCGCTGCTTCAATTGCTTTTTCAAATGCCTGGCCAACCTTATCGTTAATCGCGTCGTAGCGAATGCCGGGGGCGTGCGTACGCTCGAGCATAGCCATCGGCACTTTGCCGGGACGGAAACCAGGTGCCTTCGCGGTGCGCGCGGCGCGCTTGAGTTCAGCTTGAACAGCTGTTTCGACGTCGGCCAACAAGACCGAGAGTTCTAGGCGGCGCTCGAGGCCGGAGAGGGTTTCAACCACAGGTTGCATGAAAATCTACCAAACAAAGAGGACGGATAGCGCAAAACAGCCCGCGCCGGATAAAAAAACGGGGTGGTGCGAAGGGCGGGACTCGAACCCGCACACCTGTTACGGCGTCAGGACCTAAACCTGGTGCGTCTACCAATTTCGCCACCTTCGCAGTAGCCGAGCATTGTAGCGCACACCGGACGGGTTTTCCGTTCCCACAGGGCGGGCAACTGGTTAAAATACGCGGATGAACCCACGTCTTGACAAATTACAGCCCTACCCCTTCGAAAAACTTCGTGCTTTGCTGGCTCAGGCCGGTCCATTGCCCGAGGGTATCCGCCCTATTAACCTCTCGATTGGTGAGCCAAAGCACGCTGCGCCCGATTGCGTCAAACAGGCCATTATCGGGGGGCTAGCAGGTCTGTCCGCCTATCCACCAACCAAAGGCGACCCGGCGTTGCGTCAGGCGATCTCGACCTGGCTTGCGCGCCGCTACGGCATCCCTGCGCCAGATCCTGAAACCCAAATACTTCCTGCCCTGGGTTCCCGCGAAGCCTTGTTTGCCTTCGGACAAGTGGTCCTTGACTCGACTCAAGACGGACTTGTCGTCTGCCCCAACCCCTTCTATCAAATCTACGAGGGCGCAGCGCTGCTTGGCGGTGCGACTCCCTTCTATGTGAACTCGGACCCTGCCAAGAACTTCCGTTGCGACTGGGCCAGCGTCCCCGCTGAGGTCTGGAAGCGTACCCAACTGCTATTCGTCTGCTCACCTGGCAACCCAGCAGGCGATGTCATGCCCCTGTCTGACTGGAAACTCCTATTCGAACTATCAGACCACTACGGCTTCGTCATCGCCTCGGACGAATGTTACTCAGAGATCTACCTAGACGAGGCCTCTCCACCTTTGGGTGGAATGCAAGCCGCCCACCAACTCGGGCGCACCGACTATAAGAACCTGATGTGTTTCTCGAGCCTATCCAAGCGCTCCAATGTACCTGGTATGCGCTCTGGTTTTGTCGCAGGCGACGCGCACCTGATTGCCAAGTTCCTGCTGTATCGCACGTACCACGGTAGCGCCCTGTCGCCGGTTGTATCGACTGCAAGTATCGCTGCCTGGAACGATGAGGCACACGTGATCGATAACCGTCAACAGTACCGTGCAAAATTTGATGCTGTTTTACCCATCTTGCAGCCTGTGCTCAATGTCAAACGACCGGATGCTTCTTTCTATTTATGGGCGGGTACACCGGGACCCGACCCAGAGTTTGTGCGAGACCTCTTGTCGCAAACGGCGGTCACTGTCCTACCCGGTAGTTACGTCGGTCGCACCGTAGAGGGCATCAACCCAGGCCAAAATCGTATCCGCATTGCCTTGGTGGCCCCCTTGGCCGATTGCGTTGAGGCCGCGCACCGCATTGCGAGCTTTGTACAAAAGAATTTCAAGAAAGGTGCTCAACACTAAGACGCGCCTCTCTTAACATTTATTGCTTTCATTTCTCTTTCTTTTTTATTCAGGATTGTCATGACGACAGATTTGCAAAACACCATCGAACAAGGTTGGGAAAACCGCGCGAACCTTTCGCCTTCCGCTGCAGATGCAGCCGTGCGCGACGCAGTCGAACACACTATTCACGCTCTGGATGCCGGGACGCTGCGCGTTGCCGAGAAACTCAATGGCAACTGGGTCGTGCATCAGTGGATCAAAAAAGCAGTTCTTTTATCCTTCCGCTTGTACGACAACGGCGTGATGGGACAAAAGCCTGTCCAGTTTTACGACAAGGTACCACTCAAGTTTGGTGACTTCAGCGATGCGGACTTCAAAGCCGGCGGTTATCGCGTTGTTCCTCCAGCAGTTGCGCGCCGTGGCGCCTACATCGCTCGCAATGTCGTTTTAATGCCCTCGTATGTCAACATCGGCGCCTATGTCGATGAAGGCACGATGGTAGACACTTGGGCAACTGTCGGATCTTGCGCACAAATTGGTAAAAATGTGCATTTGTCCGGTGGAGTTGGAATTGGTGGCGTGCTCGAACCCCTGCAAGCTAACCCCACCATCATCGAAGACAACTGCTTTATCGGCGCGCGTTCCGAAGTCGTTGAAGGTGTCATTGTTGAAGCGAACTCCGTGCTGGCCATGGGTGTTTTCTTATCGCAGAGCACACGCATTTACGATCGCGAGACCAAAGAGATTCATTACGGTCGCGTGCCCTCCGGTTCCGTCGTCGTGCCCGGTTCTTTGCCGGCAGCTG
>JBILJY010000008.1:0-28185 GCA_044376975.1 Burkholderiaceae bacterium
ACTCATTGCTGCACCTCGCGTTCAATTGGCGCCAACCCAGTTGCAATGCGCGAGAAGTACGCGCGCATCACGCCATGGTAGCGCGCATCATCTAACAAGAAGGCATCATGGCCATGCGGCGCATCGATTTCGGCGTAGGTCGCTGGCTGTCCATTTTGTAAAAGCGCGCGCACAATTTCACGTGAACGCGCTGGTGCGAACCGCCAGTCAGTCGTAAACGACACGAGTAAAAAATCTGCAGTGGCCGGCTTCAGGGCACGCGCAAGGTCGCCACCCGTCTCGCGCGCAGGATCGAAGTAATCGAGCGCGCGCGTAATCAGCAGGTAGGTATTGGCATCAAAGTACTTGGAAAACTTCTCCCCTTGGTAACGCAAATAAGACTCGACCTCAAACTCCACGCCATAGCCATAGTGATAGGCGCCCCCGGCGGCAGGTGCACGCTGCGTGCGACCAAATTTTTCCGCCATATCGTCATCGGAGAGGTAAGTAATATGCCCAACCATGCGTGCGACAGACAAGCCATTCCCCGGCACAACCCCGCGCGCGTAGTAGTCGCCACCATGGAACTCTGGATCCGTAATAATGGCGCGACGAGCGACTTCATTAAATGCAATGTTTTGTGCGGAGAGCCGTGGTGTGCTCGCCACCACAACACAATGTGCCACACGCTCGGGCAAAGTCATCGCCCAACTCAGGGCCTGCATGCCACCCAAGGAACCACCCATCACTGCGGCAAAACGTTTGACGCCTAAGCGGTCAGCAACGCGAGCTTGTGCTTGCACCCAGTCTTCCACCGTCAGCACGGGAAACGCAGCGCCCCAAGGTTTACCTGTATCTGGTCGAATCGACGCCGGACCCGTCGAGCCAAAACAAGAGCCTGGGTTATTGATGCCGATAACAAAAAATACATTGGTATCGACCGGCTTACCGGGCCCCACCATGTTGTCCCACCAACCAATATCGTCAGGATTATCGGCTGCAACCCCTGCCACATGGTGCGAGGCATTCAAGGCGTGGCAAATCAACACTGCATTGCTTGCCTGCGAATTGAGCGTGCCGTAGGTTTCGATCGCTAAATCATACGCAGCAAGCGTTTGGCCACTCACCAAGGGGAGTGGCTCATCAAAATGCATGTACTGAGTGTGGACCACCCCAACGGAGCCTTGCGCGTTTGCGCTGGCATTGAGTGCGTGTGGTGCGTCCTGCGTGCTGGACGTAGTCGTCATACGGACCTTCTTTAGCGGGATTTATGAGGCGCCCGCAAGCGGATCAAGCAAATCGGCGCCAACTGAGTACAAAGTTTAACATTGCCAGACACTTACTTACAAAAGAAGTGGCAATCACAGGGGTTTTGCGAATTTCCAAATGCAGGCCGGCAGGGCAAACTACGCAATTATGCCGACTGCGTGGGGAGACCTCGATTGATGACCAAGCCAAGGCTCACCGGGCGAGAAGTGCAATGCCTCGAGTGGGTATCCAAAGGCAAAACCAGTTGGGAAACTGGCCTCATCCTCGGCCTTACCGAGCGCACGGTGAATTTTCACCTGCGTAACGCCTGCGCCAAGCTCAAGGTCTATGGTCGCCAAGCGGGTGTTGCGCAAGCGTTGCGACTTGGTCTGCTCAACGGCACACCGCATGACCCAGAACACACCAGACTTACCTCGCAAGCGACTACGCAGCCTAACGAAGCACCAACGATCGCATGAAATCTGAGGCATTCTCTGAGGAAAGCGATTGAGTCGGCCCCGAAACGACAACCTGTATCAACATCCCCCGGTGCACCAACACGCGCCCCATTAGGCGAGACGGCTTGCCGTTTACTTGAGTCTCAAGGGCAATAGTCCCATCCGACGAAGCTTGCGCGGGAGCCGCTTGGCCTGCGCGCCTAGACAACGCCTGCACGAACGCATCAACAAGCGCCTGCGCCTTAATTGAGCTCATGTTGTCATCCAGCTTGGCATAGCCAACAGAAAATACCGACTCCCCAACGGCTGCCGACGTCAACGAAAATGTCAAACTGACTCCCTCCACCTCTATTTGGCGCTGCTCGGTTTTAGTGCGAGCAGGAAACATCACGACCGCGCGCTCTTCAGCCACCGACGACTCGCGCCAGTTGTACTCTGGCGAGCACCCCGACAACCACACCAACGGTACCCACAACAAGCAAAGGGATATAAATTTACGCATATCTTCGGTTAAACCATAAAAGCATCTTGGATATCTTTAGATTGTCCTAGATTAAGCTCGGAACCGCACGAGGATGCTCGTAGCTTAAAATGGGAGGTCTCACAAAAGTTTAAAGGCCTTCTCGTGTCTATGTTGTCTACCCGCCTCGCACGACTGCTCGAACGTCCAGCTATTTTGCGCCAGTCCTTACGCGGAATCGAAAAAGAAGGCCTGCGGGTGGACCAAGCCGGAGTTCTTTCCACCACGGCCCATCCCGTTGCGCTAGGCTCTGCGCTGACGCATCCTCGCATTACGACAGACTACTCGGAAGCGCTTCTCGAGCTCATTACAGGTACGCACACCACGGTCGATGCGCTGATGGCAGAAATCAATCAGATTCATCGTGTTGTGACCACAACGATGCCAAACGAACTGATGTGGAATCATTCCATGCCGGCCCAGCTACCCGCCGACGCCGACATTCCCATCGCTTGGTACGGCACGTCTAACACCGGCATGATTAAGCACGTGTACCGACGCGGCCTCGCCGAACGTTATGGCAAGACGATGCAATGCATCGCGGGCTTGCATTACAACTTTTCCTTTGACGAAGCGATTTGGGACCTGCTTGAGCTCAAGCAAGAGACTGCCCAAGAGCGTCGCTCCGCTGGCTACATTTCGTTAATTCGCAACTTCACGCGTTATAACTGGTTGCTGATGTATTTGTTTGGCGCCTCGCCAGCCGTCTCAACAGATTTTCTACGCGGCAATATCGGCAACCTCGAGTCACTCACCCCAGACACGATGTACTTACCATACGCAACCAGCCTGCGTATGAGTGATCTTGGTTACCAGAATAAGGCGCAATCAGGGCTCAAACTCTGCTACAACGATCTCAATATGTTTCTCCAGCGCTTGTACGACGCCGTCACTACGCCGTGGCCCGCTTACCAAGCCATCGGCACACACCGCAAGGGCGATTGGATCCAACTCAACACAAACGTCTTACAAATTGAGAACGAGTTTTACTCAAGCATTCGTCCTAAGCGCACCACGGGACCTTGCGAGCGTCCTATCACTGCGCTCGCGGAGCGTGGCGTGCAATACATTGAGGTCCGGTGCCTAGACATCGATCCCAACGAGCCCGTTGGAATCTCGGCACAAACCGCCCGCTTTGTCGATGCGTTCTTATTGTTTTGTGCACTGGAAGACAGTCCAGAATTTACCGATAGCGGTTGGTGCCCAGAAAGCGCCGAAAACTTTGCGAAGGTAGTCAAACAAGGGCGCCAGCCAGGTCTGTCGCTGCAGCAAAATGGTCGCGAGATCCCGTTAGCCGACTGGGCTGATAATCTTCTTGATCGGATCGCACTTTGTGCACAAACTTTTGGGCAAACCCTTGGCGACAGCACCTATGTATCTGCGGTTGAGGCTCAGCGTTCCAAGGTTCGCGATACCCAACAAACTCCTTCTGCGCAGTTTCTGGAGCAGCTCAAACGCGCAGGGGGATCTTTCCACGCGCAGGCC
Source organism: Burkholderiaceae bacterium (assembly GCA_044376975.1). GTDB lineage: Bacteria > Pseudomonadota > Gammaproteobacteria > Burkholderiales > Burkholderiaceae_B > Zwartia. The sequence goes on from JBILJY010000008.1 coordinate 3,691, forward strand.
TTGAGCCTCAGCAAGACCCATGCCCAAAGTTTGCGTAAAACAGGCTTAACCTCTGCTGAGTTAGCCGCAGCGCAAACGCAAGCCACGCAGTCCTTGTTGGACCAAGAAGCAATCGAAGCGTCGGACAACGAGAGTTTTGACGAATATGTGGCGCGGTTTCACTCTGCGTTGAAAGCGCCTGGCCCACACTAAGAGGCCGCAGAAAAATAAAGGAACGCTTGGTGTCGAGGCACAGCATTCAGCGTTTAAACACTTGGGTGGCGCGCCCGACAGGAATCGAACCTGTATCGAGAGCTTCGGAAACTCTTATTCTATCCATTGAACTACGGGCGCCAAGTTGTGAATTATAGCGGCAGCCGTTTGCGCACTTGGTTTTCTCACGGACCTCTTCCGATCCCGCTATAATTCTCGGGTTTGTAAGTCAACTACTTGCAGGATTTGGTCATGAGCAATACGCAGCCACACGAAGAAGAACACCACTCACCCATCAAGACACCCAAGCAACTGATCGTTACGGTCGTGCTGTCGTTTATCTTGCCGGTCATTATCATTATCCTGCTGGCCAACTTGGTGACAGCCGGCGTTACAGTCGGCGCTGGCTCTGACACCCTCGGTCCAGAAGCTACAGCCAAACGCATTGCGCCGATTGCTCGCCTTGACCTGGTCGACGCAAGTGGCCCAAAAGTCTATAAAACCGGTGAACAAGTCTATAAAGCAGTGTGTGCTGGTTGCCACGTTGCCGGCGCTGCAGGCGCACTCAAGTTTGGCGATGCCGGGGCTTGGTCAACGGCGATCGGCACTGGTTTAGCTGCCATGGTGGCTAATGTGGTTAAAGGCAAAGGTGCCATGCCGGCCAAAGGTGGCAACCCAGCGTTGGACGACTACGAGATTGCACGTGCAGTCGTTTATATGGCCAATAGCGCTGGCGGCAAATTCGAAGAACCTGCCGCACCTGCTCCCCAAGCACCCGCCGCAAAATAAGTTGTAATGTCAGGCGGTCGCAAGCGACCGCCCCAGCTGCACACGCCGTTGCAGCCACAAACTTGGGCGGTACCGAGGGTCACCGGTGACCTTCTGCATATTGCGCAAGATCTCAAGAATATTCTCGGCGCCTAAGACATCACCAATCGTCAAAGGCCCTTGAGGATAACCAAGCCCCAAGTTAACAGCACGATCGATATCCCCGGGCGTCGCAATACTCTGTTGCGCAATGTCGCAGGCAATGTTGACGATCATCGCCACAACACGCTGCGCGACAAACCCTGCGGAATCCTGCACAACACTTACACGTATGTTGTCACTTCCTAGTAGGGCATGTGCCAAGTCGCTCCATTGCGGCTGCGTGGCTGGCGACACCATCAATGTGCGGCGTTTGCTGAGCTCAAAATCATGCAGTGTGTCCAAACCAACCGTACGCGATGCATCGAGCCCTTCCTCCGCAACACATGTAGAAACATCCAAGCCAAAAGGGGTCACGATAAGCAAATCGTCCGGGCCAGGCTTCGTGCCGGTTTGTATCATGGCCCCTAGTCGCTTGAGCAACTGAGTCGCTCGCGCGTGACCTAAGGCATGCGCTGGGCTTACCCAAACTTTACAAGGATGCGACAAGGCTGGCGCCGCAGGCTCATGCGCTACCTGTTTTTGTCCGTCTGCATAAGCGTAAAACCCACCTTGTGTCTTACGTCCGTACAAGCCTCCAGCCACACGTACCGTACCAATTGGCGACGGCCGAAAGCGTGGCTCATCATAGAATTGCTGGTAGATGGACTCCATGACAGCGTGGGACACATCAAGTCCGGTCAAATCCATTAACTCAAAGGGCCCCATCTTGAAGCCGGCCTGCTCGCGCATGATTGCGTCAACCGTTTGAAAGCCAGTGACACTCTCCTGAACGATACGCAACCCTTCTGTATTCATCCCGCGACCAGCATGGTTCACAATGAAGCCCGGCATATCTTTCGCACGCACTGGCGTGTGCCCCAGGCGCACCGTTAAGGCCATCAGGGCGTCGCCGACAGCCGGGTCACTACGCAAGCCATCAATCACTTCCACCACCTTCATTAAAGGTACTGGATTGAAAAAGTGATACCCCGCAACACGCTCTGGCCGAGCGCACACCGCAGCAATCGAGGTGATAGATAGCGACGACGTGTTGGAGACGAGATAACAGTCCGACGAAACGACTTTTTCCAGCTCAGCGAAGAACTTCTGTTTGATATCGAGTCGTTCAATAATCGCCTCGATCACTAAATCACAATCTGCAAGCGCTGCGAGCTCTTGCGCCGGATAGATATTTGCGAGGGCGGAGTCCGCCTGCTCTTGCGTCAACTTAGCCTTTGCGACCAACGTAGCCCACGTCGTCGCTAATGCGTCTCGTGCGGCTGCCGTTGCCTGGACATTTGTATCAAATAGTCGCACCCGCAGGCCTGCCTGGGCAGCGATTTGCGCAATACCGCGCCCCATTGCACCCGCACCCGCCACGCCCACCGTTGTAATCGTCTTCATTCTCTTGTTTCCTGTTGCGAGAGGCAAAGCCCCACTCTTAAGCTGTTGCATAATAGTCATATTCATCATACCCGCAAGGACTGACCATGAGCACCACCACCTTGGACAAACCCTCTACAGACGCGCTGGCACAACGCCTGGCCCTCGAGCTGCGCACATGGATTGAGTGTGAATCCCCCTCTAACGATCCCGCTGCCGTCCATCGTATGGCTCAAATCGTTGTAGCCAAAGCCCGTGCCGCAGGTTTGACGGTCACGCTCAGCGAAATCGGCGAAACAAAATTACCAATGATTGTGGCCAGCAATCGCGCACCAGGCGATACGCGACGAGGCCTGCTGCTTCTTGCCCATATTGATTCGGTACATCCGATCGGTACACTCAAGACAAATCCGTGCCGGATCGAGGATGACAAGCTTTACGGCCCTGGGGCCTTCGACATGAAGGGTGGTGCATTCTTAGCGCTCACCGCGCTCGGTGAATTTTCCACCCCTAACTCCACCAAGCTTCCCGTCGATTTCTTACTAGTCCCTGATGAAGAGGTCGGCAGCCACGCTTCACGCGCCTATATTGAGGACTTCGCCAAGCAAGCGCGCTACGCCTTGGTGCCTGAGCCTGCACGCCCAAATGGTGGGCGTTGTGTCACAGGTCGTAAGGGCACCGGCATGCTCAAACTCATCTGCACGGGTAAACCTTCGCATGCCGGCATGGCACACGAAAAAGGGCGTAGCGCCATTCGCGAAATGGCCCATCAAATTCTTGCCCTAGAGGCCATGACAGACTACGCCCGCGGGATCACAGTGAGCGTGGGCACGATTAGCGGCGGAACCGTCACAAATACTGTTCCATCCCATTGCGAAGTGATGGTCGACTTTCGCATCCCCAACGAAGCCGCGGGCGAAGAAATCGTGGCACGCATTCAGGCTCTCAAGCCGCATGATCCAGATGTCACCCTGACGATCGATGTCGAGCTCAATCGTCCTCCGATGGTGAAGTCACCTGAAGCGGACAAGTTGTTACAGCAACTTAAACAGTACGCGACGCCTTGTGGTTTTGAGCTTGATGAGGCACCTGTTTCAGGTGGTGGCAGCGACGCCAACTTTACCTCCGCTGTCGGCTGCCCTTCGATTGACGGCTTAGGCGCCGAGGGCGATGGTGCGCATACGTTGCGTGAGCATGTATTCGTTTCGGCCTTGCCGCGTCGTCTAGCGTTTTGGCGCAACACCCTCACAAATATTGAGTGAGGGCTGTGTGCAAGAAATAGAATTTTGCGCCTAGCTAGTCTTATTCAACATCGCGCGTAGCATATCCAAGCGATTTTTTGGACTTAAGGTGTCGGGCTGCAGCTGCAGCTCGGCTGCCGACAAACCCATCTCTTCTATAAACCGGGAAGGCTCGCGCACAAGATCTTCGCGAGCGCGCCGACGCTTTTGGCACCAACTCAAGTGCAAGCTGCGTTGTGCCCGGGTGATACCCACATACATCAAGCGACGCTCTTCCTGAATGCGCGACGCCAACGCATCAGCGACTTTTGTCGGATCGACATCTTCATCATCCCGACCCAAATGGGGCAAGAGGCCTTCTTCGACCCCGAGCAAATAAACATGGGGATACTCTAAGCCTTTGGACGCGTGAAGCGTTGAGAGCTTCACAGCGTCGGGCTCTTGCTCCTCTCCACGCTCAAGCATCGTCACTAACGCAACATGCTGGACAAGGTCTAACAAGCCCATCGCATCAGCCTCTGCTTTGCGTTTGAGCCAACCAACTAACTCAAGCACGTTCTGCCAACGAGACTGAGCGGCTTTTTCGTCGAGCGTGTCGTACAAATAGCGCTCGTATTGAATCGCGCTAAGCAGATCATCCAGGATGACACCCGCCGGTTCCGCAGCAGGGACTGGCTGGCCTTTTTCTCCTCGACCAGCTCGAAAACGTATGCGATTGATAAACTCCCCAAAGGTACGCAACGGCTCAAGCTGACGCGTGGCAAGATTTCCCTCAAGGCCCTGCTCAAAGAGCGCCTCAAATAACGAGATCTGACGCTCGCCAGCATATTGACCTAAGGTCTGTAGTGTTGCCTGTCCGATTCCTCGCTTAGGTGTCGTCGCCGCACGGATGAAGGCGGGATCGTCGTCCTCGTTCGCGACCAATCGCAGATAGGCCAACACATCGCGCACTTCTGCTTTATCAAAGAAGCTTTGACCACCAGAAATTGTGTAAGGAATATGCAGATTGCGCATCGCCTGTTCAACGATGCGGGCCTGATGATTCCCTCGATACAACACAGCAAAGTCTTTCCAGGAGGCGCGCTTTTCAAAACGGGCGGCCGATATCTTCATGGCAACGTTTTCGGCTTCTGCTTCATCGTTAGCCATCGCCGAGACACTGATAGCGTCTCCCATTCCGTGCTCAGACCACAGCTTCTTTTCGAAAAGTTTTGGGTTCTTTGAGATTACGTGATTGGCTGCTGCCAGGATGCACTGACTCGAGCGATAGTTTTGCTCAAGCTTAATCAACCGAATTTGTGGGTAATCCGTTGTCAGCTTTGCCAAGTTTTCAATCGTGGCACCTCTCCACGCATAAATAGCTTGATCATCATCACCAACCGCAGTGAACATGGCACGCACACCCGTCAACCACTGCACAAGTCGATATTGGCAGACGTTAGTGTCTTGATACTCGTCTACTAATAAATAGCGCACACGTTGTTGCCAGCGTTCGCGCACCTCTTGGTGCTGCTCGAAAATCCTAGCAGGTAAGGCAATCAAGTCGTCAAAATCTACGGCCTGATAGGCAACAAGTGTGGCGTTGTAGCTGCGATATACCTTTGCCGCTTCGACTTCGCTTGCAGTGGAAGCCACATTCGCAGCGCCGTCAGGATCGATCAGGCCGTTTTTCCAGAGCGAGATCGTTTGCTGGACCGAACGCAACCGCCCGCGATCCGTTGTTGCCAACAAATCCTGAATGATCGCCATCGCATCATCCGAATCAAAAATCGAAAACTGTGGTTTTAGTCCAGCAAAACGCGCTTCTTCGCGCAAAATTCGTACGCCCAACGAATGAAATGTGCTGATCGTCAGGCCTTTTGCTAAAGAGGGGTCAACCAACAGTTTTACTCGATCTTCCATTTCACGGGCAGCCTTGTTGGTAAAGGTCAACGCGACAACATTACGCCCTGCATAGCCACACTCACGCAATAAATAGGCGATTTTTTGCGTGATCACGCGCGTCTTGCCCGAACCAGCGCCCGCAAGGACTAAGCAGGGTCCGTCAAGATACAAGACTCCCTCGCGTTGCGATGGATTCAGACCAGCAGTTTCGAATTTAGACATCAGGATTAATTAAATTTCTAGCGGATCAACTTCAAGTTGCCAATTTAAACGTCGCGCGCCAGGGTCTTGATTCAATTCAGCAATCCAATGACGAAGCAACTGCTGCATCGATGGGCGATGCGTACTCTCAACAAGCAATTGCGCGCGACACATATTGTCGACGCGCACGATCCGTAACGGTACGGGATCATACAGGGTGATCACCTCCGCGCTTCCCAATTGTGTCGCCAAGGTCGTTGCGATATCTCGCGCCGCCGTGAGAAAATCTAGAGCGGTCTGAAGTTCACGTGCCTCGGCACTTAAGAGCGCCTGATGAGAGAACGGCGGCAAAGCGGCGGCCTCGCGCTCTCGGATCGTATGTTGTGCAAAGCCGGTATAGTCATGCTTTAAAAGCGCTTGGTAGACTGCTTGCTCAGGGTAGCCGGTTTGCACAATGACCTCTCCGTGGCCAGAGTGCCGACCAGCACGTCCCGCAACCTGCATCAATTGAGCAAAGAGTCGTTCAGGTGCACGGAAATCTTGCGAGAACAACATCGCATCCGCATTCAAGACCCCCACCAAGCCTAAGTTGGCGAAGTCGTGACCTTTGGCCACCATTTGCGTACCCACCAAAATATCAACTTCACCAGCGTGCACACTCGCAAACAACGCCTGCGCACTTCCTTTCTTTCGCGTGCTGTCGGCATCGATACGCAGCACCCTAGCCTCTGGGAACAACTCTGCAAGATGTTCCTCAATCCGCTGCGTACCGCGACCCATTGGCTGCATGTCTTGATCACCACACTCGGGGCAAGCCTTTGGCACACGCTGTTGAAAGCCACAGTGGTGACAATGGAGTTGATGGCGCCCTTGATGGGCACGATGCAATACCGTGAACGTGGTGCAACGTGAGCACTGACTCACCCATCCGCAAGAGTTGCAATGCAACGCAGGTGCGTAACCACGCCGATTTAAAAAAATCAGAACCTGTTCCTTATTTGCCAACCGCTCACGCATTGCTGTGATTAAGTGGGGAGACAGCCCGTGCTCCATTTGGAGGCGACGTGTATCCACCAAGCGCACCGTTGGCAGCGTTACCTCGCGCGCTCGATCCGGTAGATCTAGCCGCTGGTAATGCTTCTTTTGCGTGTTTACCCAGCTTTCAAGCGACGGCGTGGCCGAACCCAGTACGATCGGTATGTTTAGGTCGTGGGCACGCCACACCGCCAAGTCACGGGCAGAGTAGCGCAAACCATCTTGCTGCTTATAGGATGCATCATGCTCTTCGTCCACAACGAGTAAACCCAAGTCGTCGATCGGTGCAAAGATCGACAAACGTGTACCTAAAATAATCCTTGCCTGTCCGCGCTGTACGCTTAACCAGGCGCGCAGGCGCTCACCATCAGACAAGGCACTGTGCAAGACCGCAACACCCTCTGGGCCCGCAACAGGCTCGAGCCGTGCACGTAAAGACTGTTCAAACTGGGGGGTTAGATTTATCTCTGGAACCAACATGAGTACGCGCTGCCCGCGCGCGAGCGCTTGCGCTGCGGCATGCAAATACACCTCTGTCTTACCACTGCCCGTCACACCAAACAATAAGAATGCCTTGAAACCCTCAGAGGCTGCGATGGCGTCAACCGCTACCTGTTGTCCCGCACTAAGGGTTGGGACAACGCTCTGAATAGCCTCGCTTTGGGCTGCCTTGCGTCGCTTATCCAAGCGAGCAACCGGACCGCCTGCGGCACGCTTACCTTGATAGGCCGCCAAGCTTCGAAGCGGTGAAGGTAAAGCTGGCAAGATAACTTCACCGAGGGGGCGTTGGTAGTACTCAGCCGCGAAACGTGCAAACTTAATCCAGCTTTGACTCAACGGAACAATATCTTGCAAAACCAGCTCAACATCCTTAACGAGGGCTGGATCGTAGCTAGGCTCGCTCGGGAGATCGACAACCACCCCAATCATCTTGCGACGTCCAAAAGGGACAATCACACGATCACCCACAGCAACGGCTGTCGTGGCACGATAGTCGAACGGCCCGCCTAAAGGCAGGTCAAGTACGACACTCACCCAGTTTGTTACCGGCCTCATCTTTCCTTATGTTTCATGACACAAAACTGACATCAACTTAATGTGGTTTCTGTAATATTGAGCTAAAACGCTGAACAGAAATGAGTTCAACTCAAAACCACAGAGGCATGTGGATAACTTTGGGGAAAACATACGTTAGTGAAGCAACAAAACCTCGCACTCTACGTGTAATTATTTGTCAACCAAGCGATTAAAATTGATTTAAACAATATAAATCAATGGCTTATATAATCATCGGAGAATTAGGTTTGTAATATGCGGGGTTTCCCGGCTTGCCCAATATTTGTGCACAACTACCTTTATTCGATCTAGCTTTTCAAGCAATTTGCCCCGATAAGCCGCATAAATACTCAGCTTTTTGGCTTATACCGCATGAAACCTAGGGCTATACAAACGAACCTCGTCAACTAGCGCTTGAACAGCTTCTGGTGGCGTGAATTGCGAGATCCCGTGTCCCAGATTAAAGACATGTCCGCCTTGCTTCACGGGTCCGAAAGCATCAAGGACTCGGCGCACTTCGGCACGAATTGCTTGCTCGCCACCAAAGAGGGCAATGGGATCAAGGTTTCCTTGAAAGGCAACTGAGTCAGCCACTCGGCGACGTGCTGCTGCAAGGTCAACAGTCCAATCCAAGCCAACTGCGTCTGCACCGCACGCTGCGATTGACTCGAGCCACTGACCGCCACCTTTCGTGAACACAATGACAGGCACCCGGCGCCCTTCGCGCTCGCGCTTCAGGGCAGCAACGACCCGCTGCGTGTACTGCAAGGAAAACTGCTGGAACAGTCCATCAGCCAGCACACCACCCCAACTGTCAAAAATCATGACTGCTTGAGCGCCGGCTTCAATTTGCGCATTCAAATACTGCGCGGTTGTTTGAGCGTTGATATCTAGAATCCTGTGCAGCAAGTCGGGGCGTGCATAGAGCATGCCTTTAATCAGTCGATAGTCATCACTGCCTTTCCCCTCAACCATGTAACACGCAACGGTAAAGGGGCTCCCGGCAAACCCGATCAACGGCACTCGGCCATTCAATTGCTTGCGAATAAGTCCAACAGCATCAAACACATACCGCAACGTCTCTAAGTCTGGCACAGCAAGTTTGGCTACATCTGCTTCAGTGCGCACGGGATACGCAAACCGCGGCCCCTCGCCCTGAGCAAACGAGAGACCCAAACCCATCGCATCAGGTACAGTCAAAATATCAGAAAACAATATGGCCGCATCTAAGGGATACCGCTCAAGTGGCTGCAGCGTGACTTCGGCTGCGTACTCTGGATTCTGAGCAAGCCCCATAAAGGATCCTGCACGAGACCGTGTTGCGTTGTACTCAGGAAGGTAACGACCAGCTTGGCGCATTAACCAGGTTGGCGTGTAAGGCACTGGTTCACGTAAGAGGCTGCGTAAAAACACATCGTTTTTTAAGGGTGCGACGGACACAGATTTCCTTTGGTTTTAAATATTGAACTGCGGCGGTGCACAACCACGCCCTGAAGTGCTTTCATTTTACTCTCACAGGTCTTCCACTCGGTACTGTTCCGCGTCAATTTCATACTTACGCATCAGGGCCCAAAATGCGCGCCGGTGCTTACTCGATGCACGAGCCGCCATCGCGATGTTGCCCTGAGCTCTCTCCAGTGCTCGCTCAAGATAGTCTTTTTCAAACCGCTCAATTAGGGCTGCTTTGGTATCGCGAAACGAGCGTGTCGCGGCAAGCAAAGAAGGCGTATTCAAATTTTGTCCAGGCTCCGTAGCCTGACTCTGCACTGCAGTGCGAAGCGGTCTACCCCCCAGATTGCGCCGAGGCATAAGTTTTGGTGCCTCGGGCATGCTTTTGGGCAGCACCGAGGCATGCTCTATTGCAGGGAGTATTCCAACCGCCTGCAACCATGCCGCCTGGCCAGGATGATCAGATTCACGCAAAGAGCCCATGCGCGGCACGCGCGCTACAGTCGCCAGTAGCCGCGCACGAAACTCGTCGGGACATAGCGGTAGCCTCACAAAATCGGCGAGACCTAACTCTAGCAAGTCCTGCATTGCAGCAGACTTTAGATCCCGAAAAACTCCAACGATCGGCAGAAAAGGGCCGCGTGGAATCGCCGCCAACGCTTGTCGTGTCCACCCAAGACTATCAATAGACACCGGCAACAGGCACACATCGAATCGTCTGAGGCTCACACCCGCCTGCGCGATCGCATGTACTGGCAGATGAACAACTCTATCCTCCTCAACCTCAAGATCCTGGCCGGCCTCCCAGTCAAGATAATGCAGTCTAATCCTTGCTAGCCCCGCTTGAGCAACCTTGAGTGTCTGAGGCATCCAATTCGCATGCGCTTCCAGCACTAGTACCGCACAATCTATTTGTTGCCGCATCTCTCTACGCTCCGAGCAAAAGCGTATAGGCTAGAGGGTTAACTGAATAACGAATATTCGGAATTCACGCATGCGTAGCAACCGTAGCGCATCATTCACATAACATAGGATAAAAAAACGCGCCATACTTGGCGCGCTCTTTTGAATGCAACAAAGCCTTAAGACTAGTGCTTGTTCGTGATTTCTCGAATGCGACGTGCTGCAGATGCTTGTGCAACCAACATGTCCAATTCAGCTTGCATCGCATCGATGTCAGCCTTGTCTTTGGCGTTCGCAAGAGCCTCTTGAGCAGCTTGACGTGCGGCCTCAGCTTTCTCGGCGTCGAGTTCGCCGCCGCGAATTGCTGTATCAGACAATACCGTGACATGTCGAGGTTGAACCTCAAGCAAACCGCCAGCCACAAAAATACTCTCTTCCGTACCATCCTCTAAGACGATACGAACGAGACCAGGACGAATCCGCGAGATTAGCGGGGTGTGTCCGGGCATAATCCCCAACTCACCCGACTCACCTGGGAGTACCACAAACTTTGCAACGCCCGAATAAAGGGATCTTTCGGCGCTAACAACGTCTACTTGGACCGTAGCCATAACAAATCCTTATTGGAGCTTCTTGGCTTTCTCGAACGCTTCGTCAATGCCGCCGACCATATAAAACGCCTGCTCGGGCAAGGCATCACACTCGCCACTCACAATCATCTTAAAGCCGCGCAGTGTCTCAGACAGCGGAACGTACTTGCCTGGCGAACCAGTAAACACTTCAGCAACGTGGAAAGGCTGCGACAGGAAACGCTGAATCTTACGTGCGCGAGCCACTGACAATTTGTCTTCTGGCGACAATTCATCCATACCCAGAATCGCGATAATGTCGCGCAATTCTTTGTAGCGCTGAAGCGTTTGCTGCACACCACGTGCAACGTTGTAATGCTCTTCACCCACAACGTTTGGATCAAGCTGACGGCTGGTAGAGTCAAGCGGATCCACAGCTGGGTAAATACCGAGCGAAGCGATATCACGTGACAACACAACGGTCGAATCCAAGTGCTGGAACGTTGTTGCAGGCGATGGATCGGTCAAGTCATCGGCAGGCACGTATACGGCCTGAATCGAGGTGATCGAACCAGTCTTTGTCGACGTAATACGCTCTTGCAGAACGCCCATCTCTTCAGCCAGCGTTGGCTGGTAACCCACAGCCGAAGGCATACGACCGAGCAGAGCGGACACTTCTGTTCCGGCCAGCGTGTAGCGATAAATATTGTCAACGAAGAACAGAATGTCACGACCTTCGTCGCGGAATTTTTCAGCCATGGTCAGGCCTGTCAACGCAACGCGCAGACGGTTGCCAGGAGGCTCGTTCATCTGACCGAACACCATCGCAACTTTATCCAACACCTTGGACTCTTCCATCTCGTGGTAGAAGTCGTTACCTTCGCGCGTACGCTCACCCACACCGGCGAACACAGACAAACCGCTGTGCTGTTTAGCGATGTTGTTAATGAGTTCCATCATGTTCACGGTCTTGCCCACACCCGCGCCACCGAACAGACCGACCTTACCGCCTTTAGCGAAAGGACACACCAAGTCAATCACTTTAATGCCAGTCTCGAGCAGTTCAACGGAAGGAGACAATTCGTCAAACTTTGGTGCAGGTTGATGGATCTCGCGCAGTTCTGTGCTTTGAATAGGGCCCGCGTCATCGATCGGGCGGCCGAGTACGTCCATGATACGGCCGAGTGTGCCCGTACCAACTGGAACTGAAATCGCCGCGCCCGTTTTGGACACTGCCATTCCACGACGCAAACCATCGCTTGAGCCCAGCGCAATGGTACGGACAACGCCGTCACCCAATTGCTGCTGCACCTCGAAGGTCAAGCCTTTTTCAGCAAATGCTGATGAGTCATCCGCTAAGCGGAGCGCCTCATAGATATGGGGCATATTATCGCGGGGGAACTGAATATCCACCACGGCGCCGATGCACTGAACGATGGTTCCGTTGCTCATGTCTGATCCTTACTTGATAACTGTCTAATGGGAAACCGTTGGGCTGTCTAGAAATTAGACCGCCGCGGCGCCCCCTACGATTTCCGAAATTTCTTTGGTAATAGCAGCCTGACGCGTCTTGTTATAGACGAGTTGCAGGTCACCGATCACCTTCTTCGCATTGTCCGAGGCTGCTTTCATGGCAACCATACGGGCCGACTGCTCAGAGGCCATATTTTCTGCGACACACTGATACACCAAACCTTCGACATAACGCTGCAACAACTCGTCGATAACAGTTTGAGCATCAGGCTCGTAGAGGTAATCCCAACCATGCTCTGCCGTAACGCTTTCTTTCTCTTCGTTCGCGTCAGAGGATGCTTGATACGGGTCGACAAGTTTGCCGGGTAAAGGCAACAGTCGTGTAAACGTTGCTTCTTGCTTCATCGTATTGATGAACCGGTTGGTCGCGATATAGACCGCGTCCACGCGTCCAGCCAAATAGTCGTCTAGCTGCACTTTGATGGCACCCACCAAGCGATCGAGCTCAGGCTTATCACCAAGACCGATCTCTTGAGAAACAACATTTGCATCGATACGCGTCAATACACCCAAGCCTTTATTGCCCAGTGCAGTGAACTGCGTCTTGATATTTTTGTCGTTGAACTCACGCATGCGATTGAGTACCAACCGCATGATGTTTGTATTGAGGCCGCCGCAAAGTCCTTTGTCGGTTGAAACCACAACAATCCCCACCGCCTTGAGCCCAGTGCGCTCAATGAGGAAAGGATGCGTGTATTCAGGATTGGCTTCCATCATGTGGCTAGCCATCTCGTAGACTTTGGTGGCATACGGACGGCCAGCACGCATCCTTTCCTGCGCTTTGCGCATTTTGGAGGCGGCTACCATTTCCATAGCCTTGGTGATCTTGCGCGTGTTTTGCACGCTCTTGATCTTGGTTCGAATTTCCTTAATTCCTGCCATTTCGCTTCCTGTGTCAGACCTGTTTGCAGGTTTCAGACCATCTGCTGTGTCACGGATCAGGCTTGCACCCGATCCGCGCTATAGCGGGTTGCTTAGAACGTACCGTGCTTCTTGAACTCCACCAATGCTTTGACTAATTCCGCTTCGTCATCTTTGGAGAGTTCTTTGCTGCTTTCGATGCGTTCGATCATGCCTGCATGCTTGGACTTGAGATAGTCTTTGATGCCCTTCTCAAATGGCAGCACGCTCGAGACTTCAACATCATCCAGGTAACCATTGTTCACGGCAAACAGGATCACGCCCAGTTCCCACACTTGCAATGGCTGGTACTGCGGTTGCTTAAGCATCTCAACCACACGCTTGCCGCGCTCGAGCTGACGACGCGTTGCATCGTCTAGGTCGGAAGCAAACTGTGCAAACGCAGCAAGTTCGCGATACTGCGCCAAGTCGGTACGAATACCACCGGACAGTTTCTTGATGATCTTGGTCTGTGCCGCACCACCGACTCGCGACACCGAGATACCTGCGTTAATAGCAGGACGCACACCGGCGTTGAACAAGTCTGTCTCAAGGAAGATCTGACCGTCGGTAATCGAAATCACGTTCGTTGGAACGAAGGCAGATACGTCACCCGCCTGTGTTTCGATGATCGGCAATGCTGTCAAGGAACCTGTCTTGCCCTTCACAGCGCCATTAGTAAACTTCTCGACATACGCTTCGTTCACACGCGCCGCACGCTCGAGCAGACGTGAGTGGAGATAGAACACGTCGCCAGGATATGCTTCGCGACCTGGTGGGCGGCGCAAGAGCAGTGAAACCTGACGGTAAGCAATAGCTTGTTTGGTCAAGTCGTCATATACGATCAGAGCGTCTTCGCCGCGGTCGCGGAAGTACTCACCCATCGTGCAGCCAGCGTATGCTGACAAGTACTGCATGGCAGCCGAGTCAGAGGCGGCAGCAGCAACAATAATGGTGTATTCCATTGCGCCAAACTCTTCGAGCTTGCGCAACACGTTGTTGATTGTCGACGCTTTCTGACCAATTGCGACGTAGACGCACTTAACGCCCTTGCCCTTTTGGTTGATGATGGCGTCTACCGCAACAGCCGTTTTACCTGTCTGGCGGTCACCAATGATCAGTTCGCGCTGACCACGACCAACTGGAACCATCGAGTCAATTGACTTCAAACCAGTTTGCAGCGGCTGTGACACGGACTGGCGAGCAATAACGCCAGGCGCTACTTTTTCGATAATGTCAGTTTGCTTGGCATTGACTGGGCCTTTTCCATCAATTGGCACACCCAACGCGTTCACAACGCGACCGAGCAGTTCAGGGCCAACGGGCACTTCAAGAATACGACCTGTCGCTTTAACAGCGTCGCCTTCAGAAACGCCCGTGTAGTCACCCAAAATAACGGCGCCAACTGAGTCGCGCTCAAGGTTCAGTGCCAGACCGAACACATTATTGGGAAACTCAAGCATTTCACCTTGCATCACGTCAGATAGACCGTGAATACGGGTAATGCCGTCGGTCACGGAAACAACCGTGCCCTGCGTACGAATATCGGACGATGTACCCAGACCCGCGATGCGGTTCTTAAGTAGTTCGCTAATCTCTGACGGATTGAGTTGCATGTTCAGACTCCTGGAATCTTGTAGATTGGCGCTATGCCACCAACTTGTCGCGCATGCGGACCAACTGGGCTTGCACGGATGTATCGAGCACGTGATCACCCACCTGAACGCGTACACCGCCGATCAGGGAAGCATCAGTTTTCACGTGGGGCTTTAATTTGAGTCCGAACTTGGGTTCGAGCAATTTAACCAGCTCGGCAACTTGCTGTTCAGACATCGGGAATGCACTGGTAATGTCGGCTTGCGCAACACCTTCAGCTTCGTCTTTCAACGCATGAAACTGCTCAGCAACAAAAGGCAACAAGCTTAGGCGATCGTTCGCAACCAATAAGGTCACAAAACTTTGCATTGCAGCAGAGGCCTCGGGCTTTACGAGCCCAAGAAAAATACTGGCGCGTTGCGCATCTTCAAGCCGAGGGTCTGCCATCGCAACACGCACATCTTCGATCGCTGCGATATCGGCCAGCTGTTGGACCTGCTCAGCCCAGGCCGGCAGACCTGCCTTATCCTGTTTCGCGACAGCGAATAACGCTTCTGCGTAAGGCCGGGCGACGGTTGAAAGTTCTGCCATGGTGTCGACCTCGGGGATTAGAGCTGTGCCTTAAGTTGCGTGAGCAACTCGGCGTGGGCGCGAGCATCTACTTCGCGCTTGAGGATCTGCTCAGCACCTTTAACGGCCAGATTTGCCACATCGTCACGCAGCGCATCACGCGCACGTTGAACTTCTTGTGCAGCATCCTGTTTCGCTTGAGCAACAATGCGTGCGCGCTCGCTTTCGCCTTCGGCACGAGCTTGCTCGATAATTTGAGCAGCATGTTTTTCAGCGTCCGTCATACGGGCATGCAGGTCGGCTTTCGCAGATGCCTCGATCGAGCCGATACGAGCCTGCGCTTGTGCCAGGTCTGTCTTGCCTTTTTCGGCAGCAGCCAAGCCTTCAGCGATTTTTTGGCGTCGCTCGTCGATTGCCTTTGTCAGCGGAGGCCAGATGAACTTCATCGTGACCCAAGCTAGAACAAAGAACACGATCATCTGGAAAAAGATCGTCGCGTTCAGATTCACGGTCGTTTCCCTATTACATCTTAAGCTTTGCGGGCATTAGCCCCACGAAGCTGGATCAATAAGCCGCTAGCGGAACAGCCGCTGCGGCATCTTTGCTCGCTCCCGAAGGTGCGAGCCCCCGAGCAATTTACTGGAAGGGATTGGCAAATGCGAACAACATCGCAATACCGACACCGATCAGGAACGCCGCGTCGATCAGACCTGCCAACAAGAACATCTTGGTTTGCAGGGCATTCATCAGCTCAGGCTGGCGGGCCGAAGCTTCGAGGTACTTGCCGCCCATCATGCCAATACCGATGCAAGCGCCAAGAGCACCCAAACCGATAATGAAAGCGCAAGCGAGAGCAACGAAAGCGACGTTAGTCATGACAACTCCTTGATTAGTATCTAAGTATCAAAAATTTAAAAAAACAAAAATTTAACCGCAAACTGCTACATAAACCTGCCTGCCACCGAAGCGAACAACGCCTCGGGTGCGAAACATTAGTGCCCTTCGTGAGCTTGACCGATATACACAAGGGTCAGCATCATGAAAATAAATGCCTGAAGCAACACGATCAAAATATGAAAGATCGCCCAAACTGAACCAGCCAAGATATGGCCAACTCCTAACCCGATGCTCATGGCGTTAAAGCCTGTCCATGCACCACCCAGCAGCGCGATCAGCATGAACACCAGTTCACCGGCAAACATGTTGCCGAACAATCGCATACCAAGCGACACTGACTTGGCCGCGTATTCAACCAGGTTCAATAAAAAGTTAGCCGGCGCAAGCAACACGGCAGCGAAGCCGTGGGCGTGAAATGGCGCAGTGAAAAGCTCTTTGACGAAGCCGCCAGGATGCTTAATCTTGATGCCGTAGTACAGCATCAACAGCAGAACGCCCATCGACATACCCATTGGGACGTTCAAGTCAGCGGTCGGCAATATACGGTGGTAATGCAAGGGGCCGTCCACATCACCCAGACCAATCGCAATAAAAATGACATGAGCCAAATCGACGGGAATTAAGTCCAGCGCGTTCATCAACACAATCCACAGAAAAACGGTCATCGCTAGTGGTGCGACAAACTTTCGCGTTTCTTCACTTGGGACGATGCTGCGGGCCTGTTGGTCTACCATATCAACCAACATCTCAACGAAAGCCTGTAACCGACCTGGAACGCCGGCGGTTGCGCGCCGCGCGGCTAACCACATAAACAAAATTGCGATGAATCCGGTAACCAATGCCCAAAAAATCGAGTCATAGTTGATTACGTCGAAATTCGCGATCAGATCCTGTTTCTTACCGATATTGTTGTTATGCACCAGGTGGTGCTGAATATATGCGGCTTGAGGAGATGCGTCGGCGGCAGCGGCCATGATAAATCTCTAAAAAATTCAGTAAAAGATTCGACAGATCAAACTAGATTCGGGCGCGCCCGAACATCAACATTAAGACGTAGCCTTTGAGCACTGCGATCAGCCCGACCAATACCGCCAGCCACTGAACGCGATCACCACCCACTTGGGCCACAACCCACAACAAACCAACCGCCGCGCCTACCTTCAACATTTCGCCAATCAGGAAAAGAACTGGGCCTGAGCCCCCTGGACGAAACGTTGCGACGTATAAACGCAACGCAAAAATAGCGTTGGGTACAAAGTACGTACCCGCACCTGCCAAAGCCGACAACCCCGCATCTACGCCTGCGATCAACCATGCCAGACTGGCCACGACTAAACCCAGTAAAGCCTGTGCCTTAACGATTTGCACAAGCTCCAAGCGCGAGCGTTGATTAATCCGCTCTAAATCTGCCGCGGTTATTTCAAGCTTTTCTGACTCGAGGGCACCCATATTTGATTCCCCCAGAACGTATGCGCTTAACTAACCAGGCGACAACGCTTTAAACCCAAATCAACCTGAATTTCAGCTGAAAGTGCTTTCGCCGGCAAACTCAATAAGTATAGCGTTTTTTTATCCCTTCATGCAAACCCTATTGGGGGAGACCCGTAAGGAAAGTACGCTATCCAACCAAACCGAGCTTGGGACGAAAGTGAACGCTTACATATGCTTAAAAGTAGGTTTACGCTTCTCTACAAAAGCAGCCATGCCCTCTTTTTGGTCTTCCATCGCGAAGCAAGAATGGAATAGACGGCGTTCAAACAAAACCCCCTCACTTAATGAGGACTCGTAGGCGCGGTTAACGGACTCTTTAGCCATCATCGCTGCAGGTAACGACATACCAGCAATCACGGTGGCCGTCTCAACCGCGTCTTCTAGTAAACGATCTGCAGCAACGATTCTTGATACGAGCCCCGCGCGCTCGGCCTCAACCGCATCCATCATGCGACCTGTCAAGACCATTTCCATCGCCTTAGACTTACCCACGGCGCGAGGTAAGCGTTGCGTACCTCCCGAGCCGGGGATCACGCCGATTTTGATTTCTGGCTGACCAAATTTGGCCGTGTCTGCAGCCAAGATAAAGTCACACATCATCGCGAGCTCGCAGCCACCGCCCAGAGCATAACCAGCAACTGCAGCGATCACGGGCTTACGAATACGACGAATCGTTTCCCAATTGCGGGTGATGTACTCAGTCTTGTAGACGTCCATGTAAGACCAGTCCTTCATGGCACCAATATCCGCTCCCGCAGCAAACGCTTTCTCACTGCCCGTAATGACGATGCACCCGATATCATCATTTGCATCAAAGGCTAGCAGTCCGGCACCCAGTTGATCCATCAACTGGTCGTTTAAAGCGTTCAAGGCTTTGGGGCGATTGAGCGTCAAGAGCCCAACCCGACCACGCGTTTCGCTCAGTACAAAAATTTCGCTCATGTGTGTCTCCGTGGAAATGTGAAATAAGATATCGATATGAACCGTAAACCTCTACTTTACAGCTTAGAACCCTTCGATCCAGCCGGTCACCGCGTACGCGCCACCCTAACGATCGCCGAGCCAAATCCGTCCGGACAGGTCATTTCCATGCCTGCCTGGATTCCTGGCAGCTACTTAATACGCGATTTTGCTCGCCAAGTAGAGTCAATCACCGCGCGTTGCGGTCGTCAAGACTTAGCAATCAAGAAAGTCAATAACCATACTTGGCGAATCGCCCCTTGCCGAGGCACACTCACCATCGTTGCAGAAATATACGCTTGGGACTTATCTGTTCGTGGCGCACATCTTGACGAAAGTCATGGTTTTTTCAATGGCACGAGCGTGTTTTTGAAGGCGCATGGTCAGGAAACCCATCCCTGTCAGTTGACGCTCTCCCCACCCCCTGGCCGTCTAGGATGGTCCGTCTACACAAGCATGCCGCTGAGTGCGCGAGGCCGTCGTGCACTAGGATCGAAAGGTTTTTCTGTCTATTCCGTGCCAGATTACGACGCACTCATTGATCACCCCATTGAAATGGGGCGCCCACAAGTTGCTCGCTTCAACGCCTGCGGTACAGAACATGAACTGGTCTTCACCGGAGTCATTCCAGGCCTAGACTTGCCCCGCATCGTGCGGGACGTTAAACGTATTTGTGAAGCGCAGATACGGTTTTTTGAACCAACTTCTCAGCAAGCTCCCTTCTTGGACTGCGCTCCGAAGTATGTTTTTATGACCATGGTCACCGGAGACAGCTACGGCGGTCTTGAGCACCGCGCATCCACGGCGCTGATGGCTGCGCGCAAAGACTTACCGCTCCTTGGACAGGAGAAAACATCAGACGGGTATCAAACCTTCCTAGGATTGGTCAGTCACGAATACTTTCACACTTGGAACGTCAAACGCATCAAACCGGCCGCGTTTGCCCCCTATGACTTAGGGAAAGAAAATTACACAGAGCTACTCTGGATTTTTGAGGGCTTCACGTCGTACTACGACGACCTATTTCTATTGCGTAGTGGAGTGATTGATCAGCCCACCTACTTAAAAACTCTCGGCAAACAAATCGCGTCAGTGTGGGCGACCCCAGGACGTACGAAACAATCTGTCGCCGAGAGCTCTTTTGACGCTTGGACGCGCTATTACAAACAAGATGAGAATTCACCAAACGCCTTAGTCAGCTATTACACAAAAGGGTCATTGGTTGCACTGGCTTTAGATTTAACTATCCGCCATGCAACACAAGGGCAACACAGCCTCGATGACGTCATGCGCCTGATGTGGGACCGCTTTGGACGAGACTTCTACACAGGTGGGGCCCGAGGCTTACGAGAAAACGAATTCCCTGCCCTCGTTCGGGAGGCGACTGGCGTCGATGTACACAGCGAAGTTCAAGCCTGGGCTTATGGCCGTAACGACATTCCGCTTGCAAAGCTCTTCGCGCAGCATGGCATCACGCTGCAATGGCGCGCCACATCCAAAACACCGAGCCTTGATCTGCGTGTTCGCAAACAAGGCGAACATCTAGTGATCGCAACTGCCTTTGAACACGGCGCTGCCCACCAAGCCGGCTTGTCAGCCAACGATATCCTTGTTGCGATTAACGGTCTTAAAGTCGATTCGGTTAGCAATACAGTCGACACACTTCTCGCACACTATCAGCCAGGTGATCGCGTCAAAATACATGTGTTTAGACGCGATGAGTTACGTCAGTTCGAATTAACACTTGCTGCTCCGGCTCAGACTGAATGCAAACTCACCCTTGCCACAAAAGCATGACTAGCCGCACAGACTCAGACAACTATGCAGAGATTCTGAATAGTGGCGTGCCGCTACTCGACGTGCGCGCGCCAGTGGAGTTTTCACAGGGTGCGTTTCCTGGCGCAATCAATCTCCCCTTGATGGAGGATGAAGAACGCCACCGGGTTGGCACACGCTACAAACAAGCAGGACAAGACTCAGCCATCAAACTTGGTCATGAACTCGTTAGTGGGAGCACCAAAGACGAGCGTGTCGCTAGATGGGTGCAGTTTGCAAGCGAGAATCCAGACGGATATTTGTATTGCTTTCGTGGTGGCTTACGTTCACGCCTTTCGCAGCAGTGGCTGGCCGATGCAGGTATTCAGTACCCTCGTATCGTCGGTGGCTACAAGGCGATGCGCAGTTTTTTGCTCGAGCAATTAACACAAGGGATCGCGCAGTCCCAATTCATACTGATCGCCGGCTTTACAGGCTGCGGCAAGACGGAAGTCGTCAAAAATCTTAAAGCGACTATTGATCTCGAAAAGCTTGCTCACCATCGCGGTTCAAGCTTTGGCAAACATGCCAGTGAGCAACCAACCCAAATTGACTTTGACAACAGTCTCGCGATTGCTTTCATGCGCCTGCGTGCACAACAGATCACGCGCATTGCGCTTGAGGACGAGTCAAGACTGATTGGGCGCTGTGCGTTACCTATCCCACTGCGCGAAGCGATGCTCGCGAGCCCGGTTGTGTGGGTAGAAGAATCCCATGCATCCCGCGTTGAACGCATCTTGCACGATTACATTGAGGATCTTGGTGCGCAATTTAAAAATAAGTTGGGTCCTGAAGCAGGTTTTGAGGCATTCAGCCAACGCTTACTCGAGAGCCTGCAAAATGTTTATAAACGACTCGGCGGCGAGCGGCACGCACGGCTACAGTCCCTGATGCAAGATGCGCTTCGCATACAAGCCCAGTCGGGCGACGTCGGTGCACACCGCGAATGGATTCGGCCACTTCTGACCGAGTATTACGACCCGATGTACGAGCATCAACGTGCAGGCAAAGCATCGCGGATTATTTTTTCTGGCGATCGTTTAGCCGTTACACACTATCTGACCCAAGCAGGATACTGACGTGCAGTCTGTTGACTTCAACCCTACGCAAACAACGAGGTTTTCCGAGGAGCGCCAACGCCTCGAGCAAAACAAACTGTCCAAGCGCTTAATGCGTGAGGCAGGGCGAGCAATTGCGGACTACAACATGATTGAAGCGGGCGATCGCGTAATGGTCTGCCTATCGGGCGGTAAAGATTCGTATGGCATGCTCGACATCCTGATGACGTTGCGCCAACGCGCCCCCATTGATTTCGAAATCGTTGCGGTCAACCTTGACCAAAAGCAGCCCGGCTTTCCCGCAGATATTCTTCCCGAATATTTGACGAAACTAGACATCCCGTTCCACATCGAGACGCGAGACACGTATTCCATCGTCAAACGTCTCATCCCCGAGGGCAAAACGACCTGCTCGCTCTGCTCGCGCTTGCGCCGCGGTATTCTGTATCGTGTCGCAAGCGAATTGGGTGCGACCAAAATTGCTCTTGGTCATCATCGAGACGATATCCTCGCAACATTCTTTTTAAATATGTTTTATGGGGCAAAACTCAAAGCAATGCCCCCTAAGCTTGTTTCGGACGATGGACGGCATACCGTGATTCGTCCGCTCGCCTACATCACAGAAGCGGATCTCATCGCCTACGCGCAGCTCAAGCAATTCCCAATTATTCCTTGCAATCTTTGTGGCTCTCAAGAGAATCTGAAACGCAAAGAGATTGGAGAAATGCTTGCGCAATGGGACAAGAAAGATCCCGGTCGTGCCTGGAATACTTTCAAAGCTCTGGCAAATATCGCACCATCGCATTTGATGGATACGACACTCTTTGATTTTGTAGGACTTAAACCGGATGGTATCGCTAATCCGCTAGGAGACACGGCGTTTGATGCTGCGGAAACGACAGCCGATCGTACGCAAGACGCGTGCGAATCAAGCTCCGTCGGTACCCGCCCAGCGTGGACCATTCACGTCGATACCAACCATCTCAAGAATACGTGACACGGTGTGATCCACCATCTCCTCAATAGACTTGGGACGATGATAGAACGCTGGCAGTGGAGGAAAAACAATGCCTCCCATCTCGGTGATTGATGTCATGTTGCGCAGATGCGCTAGATTAAAAGGCGTTTCACGTACAACCATCACCAACTTGCGCCGCTCTTTTAGCGTGACATCCGCCGCACGAGTGATCAGGTTGTCGGACAGGCCAATCGCGACGGCAGCAAGCGTTCTCATTGAGCAAGGCACAACCACCATTCCGGCCGTTTCAAAGGCCCCACTCGCGATGGTCGCGCCGACATCGCGGATACTATGCACCTTGTCAGCCAACGCATAGACCTCGTGACGACCGATATCAAGCTCATGCTTAATATTCAGGACCCCCGAGGCTGACACAATCAAATGCGTCTCAACGTCTGGAGCGTTCGCACGCAAGGTTTGCATCATGCGAATCGCGTAGAGCGACCCAGTCGCCCCCGTGACACCGATGACTAAACGCCGTTTACTCACTCGGTCGCGCCTGCTTCTACCAGTGCGGTTTTCAGTTCGCCGCTAGCATTCATTTCACCCATAATGTCCGAGCCACCGATAAATTCGCCGCCTACATACAACTGAGGAATTGTTGGCCATTGCGAAAACGTCTTGATTGCGCTGCGCACTTCTTCGTCTTCGAGCACATTGACCGTGACGAGCTTGGTCACCCCATTGCTTTTTAAGATTTCAATTGCGCGGCCAGAAAACCCGCACTGAGGAAACTGGGCAGTTCCTTTCATGAACAGCACCACTGGATTATTGGTTACGGTTTCACGGATAAATGTTTGAACGTCGCTCATGATGACCCTACAAAGAAAATAGTTTGATTAGAAAATAGCGGTAAAGATATTTGAAGAACTAAATAGAACAATAAAACAATTATAAGTTCCGCAACGTCCCGCCGGTGACTCTAGGCAAACCGGCCAAATCCGGGATGGTTTGTAGGTTTTCAAAGCCATTGTCTTCAAGAACCTTTATCACAGCTGGCCCCTGCGCAAAGCCGTGTTCGAGCCAAATTACACCCGTTCTAGCTAGCCTAAGCACTGCTCCTGCGGCAATGATCCGCAGAGCACTCAGCCCGTCTCCGTGCTCGGTGAGCGCATCCTTCGGCTCAAAACGTAAGTCACCCTGAGCTAAATGCACGTCATCTGAAGCAATATACGGGGGGTTTGAGACGATCACGTCAAATTGCCCTTCCAACGGTAGGGCTTCATACCAATTACCTTGCCAAAACTGTACCTTTGCACCAAGCGCGTGGGCATTGCGTTGTGCCACTGTTATGGCGGCTACGCTTTGATCCGAAGCCACGACCTCTGCATCTGGTCTCGCTAGCGCGATACTGACGGCTATCGCCCCGCTGCCTGTTCCTAGATCTAAGATTCGCGGCTGCTTGAGTCCAAGACAGGATCTCAGCACAAGCTCCACCAACAGCTCGGTCTCAGGTCTCGGAATCAATACGTCAGGGGATACCTCAAACCGGTGCCCCATGAACTCACGTGCTCCAACCAGATAGGCCATCGGAGTGCCCTGACGCCGCTGCGCAGCAAGTGTCAAGAATGATGCAGCCTGCTCAGCAGAAACGGAATCCGTATCGTGTGCGAGCAGCCATTCCCGCGACTTCTGCAATACGTGCTCAAGCAGCATGCGTGCCTCGAGCCGAGGAAGCCCACACATTTGTATGAGCGACTGCGCCGTCTGCATTATGCGTCGTCACCAAGCGCTGCAAGCATTTCTGCTTGGTGCTCAGCAATCAGGGCGCCGGTCACCTCGCTTAGATCACCTTCCATGATATTACCTAGCTTATAGAGCGTGAGATTGATTCG
>JBILJY010000123.1:0-8050 GCA_044376975.1 Burkholderiaceae bacterium
TTACCCTCGTCAGGAGCGTGGATATTCATGGCGGTTGGACCTAAGGTCGAATAACCGGCCTCCTCAAATACAACAGCCTTTTCTGCGTGAGTTAGCCCTAAACCGCCGAGTTCGACAGAGGCATGGGGCGTCAATAGTCCCGCCGCACGTGCATGGGCAACTAGCTCGTTGCGGAACGCCTCTGTCGGACCATGAGAGGTAGCCCTTGGGTCGCGTTCGAGGGGTATGATCACCTCTGAGATGAAGGCGCGCGTGCGCTCCTGAAGCTCTAGTTGTCTTGCGGTAAGAGAAAATTCCATGCTTGCATCCTCGTGTAGATTGCGCGCCTGAAAAGCTGCGCATCCTTGGAATTACTGAGTACGATTTAAAATACGTTTAAGCGAATGTTGCCTATTATCGCAATTCCACAGATTTCCGCACACGACAATTACTATGCGACGTATTGATCATCCTGGTATACCGGCAACTGAACGCCTACACAGCGCGAGCTGTCGGGTTGAGGCATTTGAGACAACGCTTGAACCTGGCCACAGCTTGATCGATTCTGTTGCGCTCGCGATGGATCGTTATGGGGTATCCAGTGCGGCAATGCGTCTGAGCGGTGGCTCTTTGGATTGCTTTGCTTACTGTATGCCTGCGCTGTCCAAGACCAGTGAGCATGCGGTTTACTTTAGTGAGACCTTTCGTGTGCAAGGGCGGGTTTCCATTGAAACTGCCAGCGTGACCTATGGAGTCCGTGACGGTCAGCCTTGGCTGCATTGTCACGCGGTCTGGCTAGAGCCGGACGGAAGGCGCCACAGCGGCCATCTGTTGCCCGACCAAGTTAAAGTCGTCAAAGAGATTGCTGCGACGGGCAGAGCAATCTACGGCGCCGAGTTTGTTGTGACTCCAGACAGAGAAACGAATTTTTCATTGTTTATGCCGAAGGTGACGCCATCCCGCTCAGTTTTATCGCAGACAAAGTCCTTTGGGAATGCGGCGGAGTCGCATATCGTTCGACTGTCACCAAATATCGATGTTTGTCTCGTACTTGAGAACTTCTGCCTCGAAAAAGGAATCACCGCGGCGACCATACAAGGCGGCGTCGGCAGTACAGTTGGTGCTGTGTTCGACGATGGTCGAATCGTAGAGCCTTTTGTCACAGAGCTACTCATTCGTTCGGGTGTTATTTGTCCGGACGCAAACGGCGATCTGAGGGCCCGAATTGATATTGCGATGGTGGATTACAAAGGAACAGTCTCTGAGGGTGTCTTGGCGAGAGGCCAGAATCCGGTTCTGGTCACCTTCGAACTCGTTGTGCAACCGCTCGACGCCTAGTGGCGAGCCGAGCGGCTTGCAGTCAGTGTTAGAACTTAAATGTTACGCCTAGCGTCACACCGTACAAACTTTGATCTGTTGTAACGTTGTTGGCTTTCTGTTTGTAGTACAGATTCTTGATGCCCAAGGTTGTGTCACCCCAAGCAAACGCTCGGCCAACACCGATCATTTGCTGGCTAGTGATTTCTGTGTTGCTGCTGCCCCCACCCACATCGATATAAAAGGGTACGAAGTAGTCGCTAGCCCCTAACTGCACGCGGCCCTTTAAACCAATGATTGGGTCAGTTGTTGTCGTGTTCTTTGTTTTTGTTAAACCACGTGGCGTTCCCTGTACGGCGATGGATGTCGAGGTTTTCATATCAAGAACTCGGACACCCACCAACGCATCAACGTAGGCGCTAGGACTGTTGTGCAAAGTGTAGGTGCCGGCAACGGTATAGATGCCTTGTTCCACGGAAGTTTTGCTGCCCAAGTCGACAGCACCTCGTATGGCAGAGTCCTGGTCTGAAATCTTCGAATAGACTAGGTCAGCCGCGAGACCGAAGCGACCCTTGTGCGCTTCAAGTGTAAGCATCCCCGCGCCATTTAGGTGAGACAGAAGTTCGCTGCTTTTTAGATTGGCGGTTCCGAGCCTGGTGTTGTCATAGTAGACACTGCCATTGATATTGACGAGCCACAAATATGGCGTTACGTTAAAACGCCAGGTGTCTGACACCTGAAAGACAGGCTGCGGCTTATTTGCTGCTGTCTGTGCTGTTGCGACAGAAGTTAAGGCGGCAAAGCCTACGAGTAGACTGCTTATTGCGGCATGCTTGATCGAAGTTCGATAATTTGTCATGGTGAGGAGCGCTCGACTGAGTAGTGATGTGGTGAAGTAAGCAAGTAGTTGAGAAAAGAAACAATTGTTTTACGCATACAACTGCGAGACATAGGATTTGGTATGGGGCCCACCGTCAACAGTTAGCGCTGCACCGTTGACGTATATCGCCCGTGTGGAGGCAAAAAAAGCGACAACATGCGCGATGTCGTGTGGTACCCCCCAGCGCTGACCCTTTGGTACTGCCACACTTTCGAGGGCGTCGCGCTTGTCAATGGCCTCGGCCTTCCAAGCGCCTCCGTTGGCCTGCGCCTCCCAGAGTCGTAATCGTTCTTCCGATTTCACTACCCCAGGAATGACGCAGTTTACTCGGATACCGAACTCGGCAAGCTCTGTGGCGAGGTCGGTGGAGAACCTGACCTCAGCAGCTTTCGCCGGCCCTGTGCAGCTTGACCCTGGTGGGAAGTTCCCCCGCAACGCTGTGCGCCCTGAAATGTTGATGATTGATGGGAATTCAGCGCGCTTCAAAAGCGGTAGAGCACGTTGTGACACTCGGAACTGCGCGAAAAAGTTAATTGACATTCCATCTAGGAGCTCCTGATCAGTCACGTCAGCGAACCCTTTGTAAATACCGGTTCCTGCATTGTTCACGAGCACGTCGAGTCGTCCGTAGCGCGTGTTGATGTGTGCAATCAACGCCTCGATATCGGAGACCTTCGTGACATCTGCTTGAAATCCTTCAATGGTTGCACCGTTCGAGCAGATTGTTTCCTTCACCGCTTGTTTCAGCTTGTCAGGGCGACGGGCGCAAATAATGACGTGCGCACCCTCCGAGACAAAAACACGTGCGCAAGCAAGACCGATGCCTTCGCTCGCACCAGTGATGCAAACTATTTTTCCCGATAATTCCAAGTCCACAACCGACTCCGCTTATTGAACTTTGATCCCTAGACGTTTGATGATTGCTCCAAACCGTTCAATTTCAGACTGTGCGAAGGAGCCGAGTTGCGCTGGACTCGAGTACTCAGGTTCAGCGCCTTGTTTAACAATGGCTTCTTTTATTTCGGGACGCGCAAGAACGACTTTTGCTGCGGCATTCATTTTCTCAATTGTGGCGGGTGGCGTTCCGGCGCGTGCAAACAAGCCGTACCATTGAGACACTTCAATTTTGTAGCCAGCCTCTGCAAAGGTTGGCACATCTGGCATCGAGGAGGACCGCCGCGAGCTTGCTACCCCCAACACCTTAACTTTGCCACCTTTGTACAGCGACGTCGCCGATGCTACGCCAACGAAGGACAGTGCAATCTGCCCCGCAGCGACGTCGCCGATGGCGGGGGCATCACCTTTGTAGGGCGCATGGATCATATCGATGCCCGAAGCTGCTTTAAAGGCTTCACCGGCAAGATGGCCAGTCGAGCCAATGCCGCTACTTGAAAAGGCGACCTTACCGGGATTCTTCTTCGCATAGGCAAGAAGCTCAGCAACCGTATTGATGCCTAGACGAGGGTCGACAACCATCACTAACGGGACAAAGCCCACCATGCTGATTGGAGCAAAATCTTTTATGGCGTCATAAGGGGTGTTTGGATAGAGACTAGGGTTCGTGCCTTGCGTCGCACTGTTGCCCATCAATACGGTGTAGCCGTCTGGTGCCGCTTTCGCAACGAAGGTTGCGCCTACGATGCCGTTAGCACCCGACTTATTCTCGACAACAATCGTTGTCTTCAGAATCGGACCCATATGTTGTGCCATGAGGCGAGTCAAGTAGTCGTTAGCTCCCCCGGCCGCAAACGGGGAAATGAACTGAATAGGCTTGTCTGGGAACTGAGCTTGAGCAACGCCGCTAAAGCCCAGTGTCACAACGCCAAGAGCCGCTATTAGGTTCACAATTCGTTTTGCACTGCACTTATTCATCGTTATCTCCGTGTTTGTTGTCCGGCCGCTGATCGTTCGCGTCGTTTGTGTATCAGTTGTCTGAGGTACTCATGTCGGCTAGGATAAGGGAAATCAGTCTAAAAATATTGCTGCGGCGCAACATTTTGTGCCAATTTAGGTGTGTGTCAGCGCATCGGCGTCCAAGACCTACAGGAAGATAAAAATATGCATACAGCTCTTACCAGAGCCCTCGGAATTCGGCACCCCATTATCCAAGGGGGGATGCAGTGGATTGGACGCGCCGAGCTTGTTGCAGCGGTCTCAAACGCTGGTGCGCTCGGCACCTTAACCGCGTTGACACAGCCCACACCGGAAGCGTTGAGTGTTGAGATCGCTCGAGTCCGAACACTGACAGACAAGCCGTTCGCGGTGAATCTTACCTTTTTGCCGACGCTCAAGCCGGTGCCCTACGAGGCCTATCGCGATGTCATCATTGCCTCGGGTGTTCGCATTGTGGAAACTGCGGGTAACAATCCCTCGGCACATATGCCTGCGCTTAAAGAGGCGGGTATCACAGTGATCCATAAGTGCACGACTGCCAGGCACGCCTTGAAAGCACAGCAAATCGGTGTGGATATGGTCAGTATCGATGGTTTTGAATGTGCAGGGCACACAGGGGAAGAAGATATCCCTGGTTTGATTTTGATCCCTTCAGCCGTTGCAAAGTTGTCGATTCCCGTCATCGCCTCAGGTGGATTTGGCGACGGTAAAGGGCTGGTGGCAGCACTTGCGCTGGGTGCAGAAGGGATCAACATGGGTACGCGATTCATGTGTACCCAAGAGTCGCCCGCGCACCTCAATATCAAAGAGGCCATCGTAAAGAATGCAGAAACCGATACGGCGTTGATTTTGCGAAGCTTGCGTAACAGCAGCCGTGTCGCACGCACTCAACTTGCGCAGAGCATCATCGACATGGAGAAAGCAGGCGCGACTATCGATGAAATTGGCCCAAAGGTCGCGGGCTCAAAGGGTCGTGCGGTTTACGAAGAGGGTGATACGGAAGGCGGTATATGGACGGTTGGAATGGTTCAGGGCCTGATCCATGACATTCCCACCTGTGCCCAGCTCGTACAGCGGATCGTCGATGAAGCTGAACAAATCATCAAGCAACGATTAACGCGTCTTATTGAAAGTTAGTTTTACGGCTTCTTTTGTTTGTTTTCTTAAAGTAACTCGACATGACTGTTTCAACTATGAATGACCACGCGATCGTAAAAAAAGCGATCAGAGCGATTGCGTTAAACCGCACACCTGGTTACAGCTTTTGCGGAAATTTTTTTGATTTTTCTTATGACTCTGCTGATCAGGATCACTCGGTAGTGCACGTGGCACCAGAAGGGCAGAGTGTGGGTGCAAATGGGCAGATCCATACCGTTGTACAGGCGATTCTTGCTGATATGGGGCTAGCGACTTGTTTGCGCTACAACATCGGAGATCGCCACCGCACTGCTACTGTTTCGCTGTCTCTACAATTTACCGGCGCAGAGCCACGAGGTAATCTCGTCGCGACAAGCTACTCTCAAGCGCACTTGCAAGGCGTGCAAGGTCGTCAGGGGATTAGTCAAACACGTTTGATGAGCGGTGATGATCTGGTGGCGATCGGGAGTGCCGCCTTCATGATTTTGCCGATGCCTGAGGGGACAACTTTGCCTCCGGTCCCCTGGGTCGCGCAAAAGCCGCCTGCTAACCCGCCGCTTGACCTTACGAGCCTGAATGGAACGGAGCAGTGGATACTTAACCGTGTACGACAGTCGGTGCAAGAGTCGCAGCAGACAGAACAAAATTTCTTATCGCATTTTTTAAGTTTGTATCCCCGTTCGTCCGAAACCGGAGCTGAATGTGATGTGCCGAATGGGCCGCACATCGGTAATCGGGTTGGACATGTGCAGGGAGGTATCATTCTTGCGATTGGTATGGTTTGCGCGAGCGCCGCACTGGGGGACGAGTGGTTGCTATCAGGTGTTACCGCAACCTATATCAGTCCAGGCGAAGGCGAAGTCATTGGAGCCCAGGCTGTGATTATTCATCGTGGCCGTATGACTGCGGTGGTAAAAACATCAGTCAGATCAGGGTCTGGAAAGCTTGCGCTGGAGGTGCTTTCTACGCACGCCCGCCGAGCCTAGTTTCCTGGTAATTGTTTTGATGCTTTTGTTTTCGGCGTTCGGTAGCGGTTGTAACCCCACAGGTATTGCTCAGGCATCTTATTTATCATCCCTTCCATTTCTTGGTTGATGATCGTCGCCGCCAATTGTGCATCATCGGGAAGAGGGGTCTCAAGTCGCTTGTAGTGAAGCAGGTAGCCTTTCCCAACTGCCTTTCTTTCTGCCGATAGAACAAAAATCGTGGCTCCTGAAAGCTTCTGCAACCGCTGAACAAGTGTCATGGTGTACGCCGGCTTTCCGAAGAAAGGTGCCCACACCCCTTCGCCGTCTGGAGGAACCTGGTCAGGCAAGATGCCGATAATGCGCCCGCGCAGTAGGGTTTTGACGAGTGTTCGCACGCCACTTTGGTTCGCCGGTGCCATCGTCAGTTGACGGCGCGAGCGCATTTTGATGATCCAAGCTGTAAGCCATGCCATTCTTGGTGGTCTAAAGAGTACAGTCGCCGGGTATCGCGCACCAAAGATAGGGCCTAGCAACTCAAAACAGCCGAGATGCGGTGATAGCAATATCACGCCTTTCTCCAGAGCGAGCGCTTCATCGAATTGTTGCCAGTTATCACATTGCAGTAGCGCATCTAAAGCGGGTTCGTCGCGTCGAGTCCACCAATAGGTCATCTCAAACATTAACTGTCCGACGTTTATCATGGCGGCGCGGAGCATCAGCGGGCTGTAGTTTGGATAGGCCTGACGTAGGTTTCTAGCCGCGGATTCTTTATAGCTCCCAGGTAGACACCAAGCGATCCACCCAAAAAATCTACCCAACCTCTGTAGTAGCGTCAAGGGGAGAGCCCCAAGCAGCTTGAATATCACAGTAATAACCGGAGGGCCGATTTTTTTAAGCATGTTGTGAAAACGTAATTTATAGGCAAGAAAACAGGGGCGTTTGGGTCGTGTGCGAACACTTTTGACGCAACAAACCACATCATAATGCCTTAACGATAAAATAAGGCATCGAGCCCTTTCTAACCTTTCTTGGATCTATTCATGAAGCTGTCTGATCTTATTACGCCTGTTGCGTTGATTGATGTCAAACGTATGCAACAAAATATTGACCGTATGCAGTCACAGACAAATCGGCTTGGTGTGGCGTTTCGGCCACACGTGAAAACCTCAAAGTGTGTTGAAGTGACACAGGCCCAAGTACAGGCAGGAGCCCGAGGAATTACAGTTTCAACACTGAAAGAAGCAGAACAGTTTTTTGATGCGGGGGTACATGACATTCTTTATGCCGTGGGTATCGCTGGGAACAAGCTGCCCCAGGCGGCTGCACTCCTAAACAAGGGTTGCGACTTAAAAATATTGACCGATAGCGTGCCGAGTGCGCAGGCGATTGTCGACTTTGCAAAAGCGAAGGGTCTTATTTTTAAGGTGCTCATTGAGATCGATACCGATGATCATCGTTCGGGGATCAAGCCGGATGCGGCAACATTATTGAACGTCGCAAAAGTGCTTGCTGATGGTGGAATGATTATTCAGGGTGTGATGACGCACGCTGGCTCAAGTTACGATCTCAATACGCCTGAGTCCTTGGCAAACATGGCTGAGCAAGAGCGCTCAGGATGCGTGCATGCTGCTGAACGCCTTCGTGCAGCCGGCTTTGCTTGCCCAGTGGTCAGTGTAGGGTCAACGCCCACCGCCTTAGCGGCGAGAAGTCTTGAGGGGGTGACCGAAGTGCGGGCCGGCGTCTACGTTTTCTTTGATCTGGTTATGCATAACGTGGGTGTATGCGACATTGAGGATATCGCGTTAAGTGTGCTGACGACAGTGATCGGTCACCAAGAGGAGAAGGGCTGGGCGATCGTTGATGCGGGGTGGATGGC
>JBILJY010000124.1:0-8038 GCA_044376975.1 Burkholderiaceae bacterium
CCGGTCTAATTAAGTGATGTCGCATCGGGCAATTCGTGCTTCGGATTGCCCTGTGTCGAAAAAATCGAGTAGTCGCGCGAGGCAAACATGAGCGTATTTTCGACATTTATCGAGCTGTGTAGCGTTGGTCGCACTCGGCAACTAGACCCACTGGGATCTGCGCTAAACACCCTGATATCGATTGCGCTCGCGGTTGGTTTTTTCGCAATTGCCGCTGGCGTTTATGTTGATCAAACGATCGCCTTACATATTTTCCTTGGCGGTACCCTAACGCTTGTATTTTTAAACACGACAGGGAACGCTCGCCGTCCACAAACTTCGTCGTTCATTTCGTACGGACTGGCATTATGCTCAACCTTGGCCTGTCTGTACTTCGTCGTAATGGGCGAAGCACATAGCAACCGACTGCCAGTACTTGACGCACTGACGGGCTGGGATATGCTTTTTTCGTTGATGCTGATCGTTCTGGTTCTTGAGGCCACACGTCGCACAATCGGCATTGTGCTGGTTGCGCTCGTTGGTATTTTTCTGATCTATGCCTTGATTGGCGGAGACATTGGTGGTGGTTTCTCTCATCGCGGCATGGGCTTAGAGGAGATGCTTGACCATCTTGTTTTTACCACCAATGGTCTTTTTGGCCCCGCGCTCGAAGTTGCTGCCTTTTTGGTTTTCATCTTCGTCCTCTTTGGCGCAATCTTTGATCGTTTTGGCGGAGCGGACTTCTTCTACGACATCTCCAACGCTCTCGTCGGCAAGCAGGTCGGTGGCAGTGCAAAGGTTGCTGTCGTATCTTCTGGACTGTACGGGTCGGTATCAGGCTCACCGACGGCAGATGTTGTCACAACAGGCTCTTTCACCATTCCGTTGATGGTGAAAACTGGCTTTACCAAAACTAGGGCCGCAGCGATTGAGGCCGCCGCATCGACTGGTGGTTCAATCCTTCCTCCTGTCATGGGATCTGCCGCATTTTTGATGAGCGACTTCACCGGCATCCCCTACGGAACAATTGCTGCAGCTGCGGCAATTCCCGCCTTGCTGTACTACTTTTGCATATACACCAGCGTATCGCTGTATGCGAGTAAAACAAATATTGCCGTCATGAACCAAGGAGTAATCCCCTCGGCTGGGACTGTCTTGAAGCGTGACTGGGTATATCTAGTACCGCTTGTTACGATTGCTTGGGCGGTCTTGGCATTAAATCGTCCCTCTTACGCCGGCGCTCTTGCCTGCGCCGCAATTATTCCGGTGATGCTGTTAAAAATCAGACCTTTGTCTGACATTTTCCCTAGACTGATCAAAAGCTTAAGTGATGGGATCTCTCGGGTACTCACTGTCGGCGTGGCATGCGCCGCGGCGGGACTCGTGATCGGTACGTTATCGATGACAGACCTGACCGGCAAGATCAGCTCTGCATTGTTTGCGATGGCCCAAGGAAACTTTCTACTGACGATTTCTACGGCCGTTGCTGTCATTATTATTTTAGGTATGGGAATGCCAGTTCCTGCCGTTTATGCATTGGCCGCTGTGCTCGCAGCGCCAGCACTTATTGCGCTTGATATCCAGACGTTGCCCGCACATTTGCTGATAGTCTACTTCGCTGCCTTATCGGCGATTACCCCGCCTGTCGCAGTCGCGGCCTTCGCCGCTGCATCCATCGCACAAGCCAATCCGATGCGAATCGGTTTTCTAGCCTGCCGAATCGCAATTGTTGCCTTCGTCATTCCCTTTGTTTTTATTGTGCAGCCTGCATTGCTGATGATTGGCTCATCGATAGAAATTATTTCGGTCACGCTGTACGCCATTCTCGGCTGTCTATGTTTAACAGCAATGTTAGAGGGGTATCTGTTTGGTCACTTGGGTCGATTAGAAAAACTTATTTTCCTGGGCGTAGCGATTCTACTTTTCGCACCGCTCGGACACTACAGACTCCTGCCCTTTGCACTTATGCTCATTTATCTATATTGGAAGCGTCGGACATCACGCCAAGCGCTTCCGTGCCGTGTGTGCTAAGCCCAGCTTCTGGCGAAATCTGGCAAGGTCATAAGCTTCACAGGCAACCGCAACTGCCAATTGGGCTTGTATTAAATTTATTCTTTTAAAACTTATAGCCTATGCCTACGATAACATTAGTCGATTTAGAACTGAATGAGCCGGATGCTTCACTACTAATACGAGCTTTGCCATACGATGCGTAATTCACTTCTCCGAATCCGAATAATCCGCCAGAGATAATTTGTTTGTAACCTACGCCTAATGAGTAACCACTCAAGCTAGTATTGTCACCATCGCTTTCAGATATATTCGCCCCAGTGTATCCAACTTTAGTGTAGGCTGATTTATCTTTATCAATAACAATGCTAAGGGACATGAAAATGTTGTAGGAGTCTTTTTTATTGTTTTGTTCTGTTGTACTTAATATGCCCGGCACTGTTAGCGTGAAGTTTCCTTTTGATCCTGCTATTGGTGAATATTCTGCACCAAAACCCAATAAAAAATTTGGGGTAACAGCAAAGTTGTATCCCGCAGCAATAGTTCCAGCAAAGCTGTCTGGGGTAGTTCCCGTTACTGTATAGCCGAATCCAGCAACAGAACCGCTTGTAAAACTTGTAGTAGCCCTTTCATATCCAATACCAGCTTGTGCATAAAATCCCTCAAACGCTGACTGCGCCATTGCTGTGCTAGCCATCATTGTTGCTACTGCTGCTAACATTAATTTGATTTTCATTTTCGATCCCTTGTTTTTTTATTAAGAAAGGTTGATGGCTCTTAGATCAATCATAGTAGTCTAGGCTATTTCATTTAGAACCTTCACCGCCTGCCCTTAAACGCCGTATTGGGTAGGACTTAGTTGTTGCCGGACAACAACAACTTGATTTTTAGGTGCCTAAAATCAATTCCGGCTGATTTTGTATAGATCCTAAGGCTTCGTGGGGATGTCTAATTCTGCTGAACGCAACGGACCATTTGAGTTTGGTGGCCCGGGGCGGAATCGAACCAGGGCCGAGGATGCCTTACTCTGCTTTAGACTAATGTCTACTTTATTCGTAGTGAGTCCACATTCTTAACACACGAACCGTTT
Source organism: Burkholderiaceae bacterium (assembly GCA_044376975.1). Lineage (GTDB taxonomy): Bacteria > Pseudomonadota > Gammaproteobacteria > Burkholderiales > Burkholderiaceae_B > Zwartia. The sequence continues at coordinate 3,080 of JBILJY010000124.1, forward strand.
TTTCTTTACGAACTATTTCGTAAACTAAGCGATGTTGGATATTAATTCTGCGTGAGTAAGCCCCTTTTAGATCGCCAACTAACTTCTCATAAGGCGGCGGATTTTGGAAAGGGTCTACTTCTAAAATATCCAATAAAGTCTGGGCTTTGTCTTTAAGACCTGCTGCAGATATTTTTTTAGCATCCCTAATGGCATATTTGGAATAAGCTAAATTCCAAGTCACCACTTCAATGCCCTTTTACTTTTAGTGATGGGCTCAGCCATCGCGTCTTTAATTGACTCACGCATTCCTGGAATTGCCAATAGATAAAGCGTCTCCTGAATAGCGCTCCAATCTTCTTCAGAAACTAAAACAGCATTTGCTCGCTTACCAGAAATGACTATTGGCTTGTGTGACTCTGCCGCTTGATCAATCAAACGGTAGAGGCCTGCTCGAGCTTCACTTGCGGTTAATGTGGTCATGATTTCACTCCTTTTCAATATGGTACGCAAAAGCGTACGCTTTGTCTAGTGGCCGTCTCATCCGCCCGACCAAAAGAAAATGCCCCGCATGAGCAGAGCATTATTTGGGTTTGGTGGCCCGGGGTGGAATCGACCAAGACCTGAGGATGCCTGACTCGAGCCCAGATTGTCATCAGCAATATGGTAGTGGGGATCTTAATAGGAGTTGACTTCCACCATATCTTTTGCCTTCTCCAATAGCTCAAGCCTTATAAATATTTCCTGGAGCAAGGCTTCATTAAAACCGATAGCCTAAGCCGATAAGAAGTGTATAGGTGGAAGCGCCAAAGTCTGATGTTGTAGTGAAGCTGGTGCCGTTGCCTGCAACCGAAGAATACCCTACGTTGGTATCTCCTTTGGTGTACTTCATATAGTTAACTTCAGCAAAGCCGTAAAAACCACTACTAATCATTTGTTTGTATCCCAATCCTAAAATATATCCATTAACGTTATTGGAGGTGTTAACGGCGGTTACATAAGCAGTGGGGGAATTGTGTGCTGGAGTTAAAGAGTTGACTGTTTGTGCGCTGTAACCTACCTTGAGGTAGGCCAATTTATCTTTATCGATTACATAGGCTGGCGATAAAAATATATTGTAACGGTCTCGAGCGGTGAGCTGAATGTTAGGGGTACTGCCACCGGTTGAATTTGAGGCTGAATAAGGAGACGGATCGACTTGGCTTAGAGCAGAATAATCTACCCCCAGCCCAATAAGCCAAGAGTTATTAATTTTAAAGTTGTAACCCAATCCAAAAACTAAAGGCACACCACTGGCATTTTGACTAGATGCCTTTGAAGAACCAGTACCAGTAAAACCACTGATTTGTCTATAGGTATAATTCTGATTAAGATTATTTATCGAATTAGACTCATAGCCTGTAGCAATTTGCCCATAAAACCCCTCAAACGCACTTTGTGCATGGGCTGTTCCAGTTAAGCCTGCTACTGCAAAAGCAATGAATTGTTTGATCTTCATTTTGACTCCTCACTATTCAATTTTGCGTAATTAACTTTATCCGTGACAACAACGAATGTAACTATTTGCTTGACTATATTTACTAGCCTCCCCTAAAAATAAATTAAATAGAGCTTGGCCGTTGCTAGGCAACAACAAATTAATTTCTTTAGCTCAACCCCGTTGATTTGCTGGGAGTCTCGGCGGGTGGGGTTGGCGGATTACACAGGGTAGCGGTAATGACATCCTCGTAAAACTCCATCAAGCAAATATATGGGTACGTTTTCATTCAGTTACAGGCCCGCAAAAGCAAAACCCCCACCAAAAAGTGAGGGTTTCTTAGATTCTTGGTGGCCTGGGGCGGAATCGACCTAGGCCTGAGAATGCTCGATCCTATCGCCCATCTTTTTCTTCTAATAACCTTTTCAGGATCTTGACCTGCTCGGTGTATTCCTCTTGATAGTTTTCCAAGTCACTTACCGCATATCCTCCATAGCCATAAATTTTAGAGTAAGCGGCATATTCAGCGGCTGCCACAGCGTTTCCATTAATGGCATTCGCTAACGCATATGTCGCCGAAACGGCAGAGTGTTTGGTGCCATCAAGTGATTTAGAGCCTTGGTGCTTATTGGCAACATTAAATATGGACTTTTGAAGATCTTCAAATTCGACTTGCGTGAGCTTGCCCTCAAGGTATGACTTTAAGTCTTGATATCCAGAAAGTGCCTCATCAAGCTCTAAAAGATGATTGATGCGGGCAGCACAGGCAAAACAAAACGCAAAACGTATCCTCTCCATTTCTGGAGTCGTTAATCCTACTTTGTCTACAAGTGCTCTTAGTTCAATATTCATAAAATAATTCTAACAATATGACCCACAAAAGTAAAAACCCCTGAGCGAACGCAGGGGTTTTTTCAGTTTCAGATGGTGGCCCCGGGGCGGAATCGACCAGGGCCGAGGATGCTCGACCCTTATTGAAACCTTTGTCGAGATAGCATTTCTTGGGTGATGTCTCGCTTGGGGTGGAGGACTCGGCAAAGCTCTATGTGATCCATGAACACCTTATAGTAGATCTGGTGTGGGAATCGTTTCAAAGACCAAGATTTGATGCCTTCGATTTCCAACTCAATTGCTGTACGCGGCGATCCAATGTTCGGATGTTGACCCACCTGCTCTAACGCTTCATCGACGGCTAAGGAAAAACTCTCCGCAATGGGGGTTCCAGCGTTCTCGCGGTAGTAATCCACGGCATCGAGTGCGTCATCAATTGCATGACGGTGCGGCACGATAGATCTTGGGCTCATTTCAAAACTCTCCTCTGGCGCGAGCCCGCAGCCGTTCAAAGAAAGCGGGTGTAATTGGATCGCAGAGCGGTGAATTTAGGCCGGCTAGCAATTGCTCACGCAACCACGCTCGGTCTTGTTGAACTTGAAAGCTATTTGAGTCGTAATCATCTTCATTGCCACCATCACGGCTGAAAGGCTTGGGCTCAGATAAGGTATTGCGGGCATTAGGCGGTTGTAGTGACATGGCGTGGGCTCCTGAATTGACCTTCAATTCTGAATGATCTTTAGCCAACTGTCTGTTTCAATTTGTAACCATCCTGCCTTTTGAATCAACGTTGACGTAGATAGAATCTAAGGGGTTTGTCCGTTCAAAAGCCCATTCCCTGTAAACAATGTGCCCAGTACTAAGTCGCCAGTTAACAGCCTACAAAAGCAAAAACCCGAGTGCGAACGCTTGGGTTTTTTAAGTTTCAGACGGTGGCCCGGGGCGGAGTTGACCAAGACCTGAGGATGATTGATCCAAATCGTTCAAGGTTTACTCATAGTGATAGCGACAAGCAATAATGACTAACTGATCTTTTTCGATCACATAGACTAAACGATTGACATCGTCGATGCGTCTAGACCATAAACCAGATAGATTCTCTTTAAGTGCTTCGGGTTTACCAACACCATCTTCGGGCGAGCGCATGGTCTCTTTAATCAACAGATTGATGCGTTTAATCGTTTTCTTATCCTGCCCTTGCCAATAAACATAGTCTGACCAAGCTGCATTGGTCCATACGAGCTTACTTAGCATCTACCAAAGCCTTTGGCTTGATTTGCCCCTTACGGTACTGCGCCAATGATTTCTCCAGATGTTTTACGTTCGCAGGAGATTTCATTAAATGGAATGTTTCCATCATGCTGTTGTAGGTATCTAGAGACATGACAACTGCGTCCTCGGCATCCCTGCGGGAAATAATGGCCACGTCGCAATCTGCCACCACTTGATCAATAACTTGCTTGAATTGGTTTCTGGCGTCAGAAAAATTAATAACTCGCATGATTGGCTCTAAGTTGTCTTGTAAGTTGTACAAGTATACAGACGATGATTTTTTCGTACAAGCGGTCCTAATCATTGGCAGAAACATCCAGTTACAAGCCCACAAAAGCAAAAACCCCAGCGCGAACGCTAGGGTTTCAAAATTCAGTGGTGGCCCGGGGCGGAATCGAACCACCGACACAAGGATTTTCAATCCTGTACTCACCGCGTTTCGACTATAGATTTCAATCGGTTAAGTCACCCCGTAAAAATGTCGCGCACAATTTGTGCTTATAAATCATAATGTTGGGATGGGGCGTGAAAACAGGGAGCACAAATAGCCGCATTAGGATAATTTCATTTTCTAGCACTAGGAATTTCATCAATGTTTGAACTTCACATCGCGAATAAAAACTATTCCTCTTGGTCTTTGCGACCTTGGCTACTCATGAGAGCACTTGATATTCCATTTGTAGAGAGGCTTCATTATTTTTCATCCCCAGGAATACCAAGTACCTTTGGGACCTTATCCCCAAGCGCCAAGGTGCCGGTTCTGGTGATTAATGGATTTTCTATCTGGGACACCCTATCTATTGTCGAATATCTAGCGGAAGAGTATCCAGAGGTGTGGCCATCTGAAAAAATCAATCGGGCTTGGGCTCGAAGTGCATGCGCAGAGATGCACTCAAGTTTCTTTGCCTTGAGAAACGAATGTTCGATGAGTGTGGGCGTTCGTGTGCGTCTTCACGAAATGAGTGTTGCCCTTAAATCTGATATTGCTCGAATTGAAAGTTTGTGGGCTGACGGATTTGATCGATTGAAAGGGGCGTGGTTAGCTGGAGATCAGTTCACTGCGGTTGATGCATTCTTTGGTCCGGTTGCCTTTAGATTTCGAACCTACGGAATCTTGTTGACCGATCGTTCTCAGGCCTATGTAGAGAAACTATTGAATCATCCTGCAATGATTGAATGGGAACAGGATGCAATTAATGAGACTGTGCGTGATAAATCACATGACGTTGAAATCGAAAATCAGGGTTTAATTGTTCAAGACTTGAGAGCGAGACCTAATGTCAGCGTGTGAGTCAGAATGGTGATTTCCTTTCGAGAGGATGTTTAATCCAAATAAAACTAGAGTTCATGAGAATACACAATGAATCCAAGATGTTTAGCAACCTTTTCATAGAGGGCTC
>JBILJY010000126.1:0-8023 GCA_044376975.1 Burkholderiaceae bacterium
AGACAATATTTTTGTGTTGAGCCAAGCAAGAGGTCCAGCAGCCACGATAAAGGCGGTGCCTAAGACCGGTATCAGGGCCCACTTACCCGGAAACTGAAGGTCTCGGTTAATTCGGATCAACCCGTAGATCAAGACGATAAAGCCTATGCAAGAAAGAACATTGGCTATACCTGTACGAAGACGTTCCTGATCAACAACAGTGATAGGTGTTCTGCGCCATTTGCTGAAAAATATTGCAATGTCGGTTAAGCCGTCTTTTTTATACAGCGCGCACCACGCTAAGCCGCTTCCAATCAATAGCTCCCAAATACGCGTTTGGGGTGAGTAGAACGTCGCGACTGCGTCGCTTTTTATTCCAGTGACGTTTAGATAAAACGACAGGGAGGCAAGGATCACTGTCAGCGCAAAGAGTGAAAATCTTAACTTTGAGGCCAACCACAACAGCAACGGCCATACGATGTAAAACTGCTCTTCAATGCCTAAGCTCCATAAATGAAGAAGAGGCTTGGTATGAGCCGAATTATCGAAGTACCCCGCCTCGCCCCACAACACAAAATTTGAGATGAATGCAGTGCCCGCGGCGATATGCTGTCCTAATTGGCTATATTCGTCGGCCAGCAGCGTGAACCACCCCACTATGTAAACGGCAACTAAAACTATCAACAAGGCTGGGAAAATGCGTTTAATTCGACGAGAGTAAAAATCAAAAAAATTAAACCGACCTTGATTTAACTGTTCGAAAATAATTCGGCTAATCAAGTACCCCGACAGCACAAAAAAAATATCTACGCCAATGAAACCGCCTTTAAAAATCTGCGGAAAACCGTGAAACAGCACAACGGACAACACCGCAATGGCGCGCAGGCCATCAATGTCTGGTCGATATGAAGCGTGTGAAGAATTGACAGACATGGCGTTCAAATGGGACTAGTATCCCTCACGCCCAGCGAGCTGTATGCCAAACTTTGATGACAGGGCATTGAGTTGTGTTGGCTTGAAGGCCCCCACTAACGTCGGGTAACTTGAACCATGCAGGATATGCCGATACATCACGTGGTAGGCCGCATCTTGATCATGCAAATTTCTTGCGTCTTTCTTGTCGTAACGAAAAGGTAGCAGCTCTCGCTGAATGCGATCACGCAGACTACCCGCGTAACGCATGTCAACTGCATACAAATACGGAAACACGCTACGCAGGTAATCAAAAAAATCTGGTACCGACGTTCGCTGAAACGCATTCAGGCACCAATGATTCAGCTCGAGCGCGACAATCGGCTCATCACGCAAGATGGTCGAAGTAAGCCCTTCGATGACACTCTGCTCAAAACCCTCGACATCGATAGGTGGTAGCAGACGGCTCAAAACTGTAGACCTTACGAGCAAGGTCTCCAAACAATATTGAGGTACAGCCGATATTTGCGCCGATATCTAAGACCGTGTCTGTCGGTTGAAGCAATGACTGAAAGAGCGAGACCATTTCAGGCTCGAACTCACCCTCAACATGATCAAGGTAGTCATCATCAGACGAGATGCTGTAGGGTTTGCCGTTAATTTTTGTGCGAACAAGACGCTCTTCTGATGAGACGATGGCAGCCCGCGACCGCAATGCAGATATGACCTTAGCGAAGCGTTTCATGCGTGTTTCAATTTACGTGACAAATGGTTGGTCATAAGCGTAACCGACTCGGAGGGCTCGCTTCGATTAACCACCTACCATGGACGATTGACGACAAGCTGTCATTATTTAGCAATATTATTCGATTGTTCTAGCTTTATTGAAATAATTTATCTAATCATCAAAGAAAAAGTCGCATTAGCCACCCTTGCCCGAGTAGTGCAAGCAAGCGGACTACGCATCTATCGCCCGCTTATGGGGGAAGGTGTGTCATTCCTACAAAAATCAGCCATAATTCAATTCAAAAAACACCTATTCGAGACAAGCCGTGAAAATTACCGCGATTACCGCTATTCCATTGTCCTTCCGCCTGGACCAGGGCAAAACAGTGACGATGGGCATCGGCAGTACTACAAAACGTGACGCCATCATTGTTAAGGTTGAGACCTCAGAGGGCATTACAGGCTACGGTGAGGCGCATCCTGGTCGCAGTCCGGGCGCTGTCGTCAGTCTGATCCACAACACCCTTGCCCCCATGCTGATAGGCATGAAGGCAACCGACTGCGTAGGCGTCTGGAAGCGCGTACATCGCATGCAGCTATCGAGTCACGGCGTGGGCTCTGGCGCCTCGTTAGGGCTGGCGGGTATCGACATGGCGCTGTGGGATATTCGTGGCAAAGCGGCAAATATGCCGCTGTACGAACTGCTCGGGGGAAGTAAGCGACGTCTACCCGCTTACGCGGGGGGTATCTCTTTAGGTTATCAACCAAAAGAATCGCTCGCCGAAGAAGCGCAGGAATACGTTGCACGCGGTTATAAAGCCGTGAAACTTCGCCTAGGCGACACCGCAGCAAAAGATATTGAGCGTGTCTTACATGTGCGCAAAGTGCTCGGTGACGATGTCGACATCCTGACTGATGCAAATACGGCATACACCATCGCAGATGTCCGTCGCGTACTGCCCGTGCTGGCAGAAATTAAAGCGGGCTGGCTCGAAGAGCCTTTTGCCTGTAGCGACTTCGCTTCGTACCGCGAAGCGGCCAAAATCACATCGCTCGTTCCGATCGCTGCAGGTGAAAATCACTACACGCGCTTTGAATTCGCACAGCTACTCGAAGCAGGATCTATTCGAATCTGGCAACCAGACTTATCAAAGTGCGGTGGGATCACAGAAGGACTCGCGATTGCAGCACTGGCTTCGGCACATCGCATTCCCATGAACACACACAGTTCGGCGACGGGTTTGAATCATGCGGCAACAATTCATTTCGCCTCAGCGATTGAAAACACACAATATTTTGAAGCCTGCGTGTCGCACTACAACCCGCTACGCGATATGTTTGGCGTAAGTTTTGAAATTGGGCAGGATGGCTGCGTTGAGCCGCTCGACAAACCCGGGATTGGGATTGAAGTCGACGAATCAGTTTTTGCAAAATATCCTCTGATTGATGGTCCTGGCTATGTTGTGAAGTTTTAATTGCGATACCTTGTAATAAAACACCTAATAATTCAAACGGAGACATAGATGAACGCATTACTCAAACAGCTTTTACTCGGTGCGACCCTTGCATGCGCGCTTGTGACGACCGGCTTTGCACAGCAGTATCCAAACAAAACTGTCAAAATTGTTGTGCCCTACCCACCTGGTGGCTTTAACGACACACTCGCACGCATCTCTAGCGATAAGCTTGGCAAGGTCTGGAGTCAATCGGTCGTGGTGGAAAACAAGCCTGGTGGCAATACAACGATTGGCAATAGCTACGTCGCAAAGTCGCCAGCAGACGGCTATACCATCTTGATCACGCCGCTGCCCTTCTCTGCACTCCCCGGGCTTTACGGCAGCAAGCTTCCCTACGATGCGTTAAAAGACTTCCAAGCCTTAGTCTGGGCGGGCTCGACACAAAACGCGCTGGTTACTCGCAAAGGCTTGAACATTAAGAATGCGAAAGAGCTCGTCGAGCACGCCCGCGCCAATCCAAGCAAACTCAATTACGGCTCGACCGGCTCGGGCTCCTCGAATCACCTATCGATGGAGCTATTTATGAACATGACGGGCGTCAAGCTCACGCACGTCCCTTACAAGGGCAGCGCACCAGCAGTCGCAGCGCTGATGGCCGGCGAGATCGACGTGTTGTTTGACAATGTGCCAAACGTGATTCAACAGGTTCGCGCCGGAACAGTACAGGCGATCGGCGTCAGTGGGGCCAAGCGCACAGCATTACTGCCAGACACACCAACCGTTGCAGAATCAGGCGTACCTGGCTTTGAGGTAAACGTTTGGTTTGGCATGCAAGTGCCAGCAGGAACACCGCCAGCAATTGTGAAACAAGTAAACGGTGAGCTCGTAAAGATATTCCGCGAACCTGATGTCACCAAGCGCTTTAATGATCAAGGTGTAGAAGTTATTGCTAGCTCACCGGAAGAATTCACTAAGCTCATACAGAGCGAAGTCGCAAAGTGGTCCAAGCTGATTAAAGAAGCCAACATCCGGATTGAGTAACAATGAAAATTCAAGACGTCACGCTGACGCTATTTAGCTGGGACGACATTCCCTCCACCAGCTACGGCGCACACACTGGCCGCTTTGCAGGTGGCAGCAAGCTTGGCTTGCTCGCCATCACAACTGATCAAGGTATCACGGGCCATTCCTTTTTAGGTTCTGCATTTTTTCCGGCGGATATGGATGGAGCAAGCCTCATCCGTTATCTGAAACCCATTCTGCTCCAGCAGAACCCGCTGGACCGTGAACGACTATATAAGGCGATGTGGAAGCGCGTGCGCACCACGACTGCTCGATGCATCGGAGCAGTCGATGTGGCTCTTTGGGATATCGCCGGCAAAGTGGCAAACTTGCCGATTCATCAGTTGCTTGGCTCTTATCGCGATCATGTACCCGCCTACATCAGCTCGGCTGTGCTCTCGAGCCCACAAGCGTATGCGGATGAGGCACAACACTACAAAGCCTTGAATTTTGCTGCCTACAAAATTCATCCGCCACAGGTTTGGCGTGACGACATCAAAGTATGCGAAGCCGTTCGCAAGGCAGTGGGAGATGACTACGTCTTAATGCTCGACTCTGTGTGGAGCTATGACTACCCGGCGGCCTTACGTGTCGGCAAAGTGATCGAGGATCTGGATTTTTACTGGTATGAGGATCCACTAGCGGACGCCGATATCTATAACTATGTTGAGCTAAAAAAACATCTGCATATTCCTATTATGGCGACTGAATATCCAGCCGGTGGGTTGGACTCCTATGCTCCTTGGATCAAAGAGCGTGCGACCGATTTCTTAAGAGGGGACGTGGCTGTCAAAGGCGGCATCACAACACTCATGAAAACCGCGCACTTAGCAGAAGCATTTCACTTGAATTACGAAGTGCATCATGGCGGGAATTCACTCAACAACTTTGCGAACCTTCACGTCATCATGGCACTGCAAAACACCGAGCTGTTTGAGGTGCTATTGCCGTCCGAGTCACAAAAATACGGCCTGCTTCAAGATATTGAAGTCGATGCACAAGGAATGGTCCATGCACCCAATGGCCCAGGACTTGGTGCACAAATTGATTTTGAATTGATTAAGCGCAAGACGCTTGGAGTGCTGTCTTAAGTAGAGTGACCCGCGGCAGTGTCAACCGTCGTACCTTCCTCTAAGGTGCGCCACAGACACTTGCCTTTAACCGATTTATCTAGCGCAGCGAGATATTTTTCATGAGCCTCGAGCTCTTGTGCGCTAGGCAAAATAACGGGTAGCTTCGCCGTATCACTGCGATGCTCGTTAGCCGCAGCCCCCTCGGTTGGGGGCACGTCAAATTGATCAATCATCAAACTATCTTGACCACGCGTCATCGCAAGCCAGACTTCGGCTAAGAGCCGCGAGTCTAACAACGCGCCGTGCAAGGTTCGATGGGAGTTCAACACACCATAGCGATCACACAAAGCATCTAGCGAATTACGCTTACCAGGATGCAGCGTTTTAGCATGTGCAAGAGAGTCCGTTACGCCGGCGCAAAAGTCCGTCACCGACTTGCGCTCTAAGCGGGCAAGTTCCGCGTTGAGGAATTTCAGATCAAAGGGCGCGTTATGAATAATCAATTCCGCGCCGTCGATAAATTTCAGGAAATCATCCACCTGATCTTTGAAGCGCGGCTTGTCCGATAAAAATTCCGTTGTCAGGCCGTGTACATCGAGTGCACCTGGATCGCTATCACGGTCGGGATTCAGATAAGTATGGAAATGATTGCCCGTTACCGTGCGGTTCAAGACTTCCACTGCGCCAATTTCGATCACGCGATGACCGTATGCTGGATCAAGTCCAGTTGTTTCAGTATCAAGGATTATCCAACGCATACGATCCAAACCATTCAGTTAAAAACAACCAAGCATTCTGCAAGAGCATCATACCTCTCACATCTTGGCCCGCACCTCTTCAACGCCTCGGTTAGCTAACAAGTCCGCGCGCTCATTACCCGGATCACCCGCGTGACCTTTCACCCACTTCCAGGTGATCGAATGTTTAGCGACTTCCTCATCCATCCGTTGCCAAAGATCCGCATTCTTAACCGGCTTTTTATCGGCAGTCCGCCAACCGCGTTGCTTCCAGCCATGAATCCACTCCGTCATACCTTTCATGACGTATTGGGAGTCGACATGCAACAGGACTTTACAAGGGCGCTTCAAGGCGCCGAGCGCCTCAATGACGGCGAGCATTTCCATCCGATTATTGGTCGTCAGCGGTTCGCCACCATGGAGCGTCTTTTCAACAGCTCCAAGTTTCAGCAAGGCTCCCCAACCGCCAGGCCCCGGATTACCCTTGCAGGCACCGTCTGTCCAAATTTCAACTGCGTCTTCGTTTTGCATTCGTCCTACTCAAGTTTGATCAGGGCGTTCGCTGACCCGATCGGCATTATGTTGCAGAGCAACACCGGCCGCACGAGCGGCGACTCGCTTAGACTGGCGCGCCTTCCAACGGGGAGTAAGTAGTCGCATACCTGGCACACGCTTAACGGCAGAAACGACATACACGCTCCCACAAACCGGCCACCAACGATTGCCTGCCTGCTCTACAAAAGAAAAACGGTCTACCCACTTTTTAGTCGCAAAAGGCGGAACATAGCAGCCAAAGTGGCCTAAATCAATGTCAAATGAAAGAAGTTTGAACCAGTCTTTTAGCCTTGGCAGGGAAACTTGTGCATTCGCAGCGACGGGGAGGTATTTTTTACCAGGCAAGCGGTTACGCGCGCCCCACAAGCTCCAGGGATTAAAGCCCGACAGAACAATTCGCCCCTCAGGCACAAGCACTCGATCCACCTCCCGGAGCACCTCATGCGGGTGTTCCGTCAGCTCCAAACCATGAAATAACACCAATAAATCAATGCTTTGCGTTTCAAACGGTAAAAATTCGGGTTCGGCTTGAACCACACCCGCCCAGTCGCCTGCGTGCTTTTCTAGCGGTAGATTCGCACCGCAATACGCCTTAACAGGCATCCGGTTAGCGCGCAGCAAATCCAACTCGGGCGTGCCCAGCTGAATGGCGTTGTAGCCAAACACATCCGCGACAATCGCGTCGAACCGGGCCTGCTCCCACTCGCGGGCATATTGCCCGGAATCGGTTTGCAACCAGTCGCCGAGACTTACAATGGACGATTGTGTTGTTGACACGTGCTTTCCATAATTGAAGATGCCTACAGAAAAAATAGCTACGAGCCACCTTGCCCCGGGCATCTACCCGGTCAGGGCCTTTAGCGACAACTATATCTGGCTGATTACCAATGGGAGCACAGCTGCAGTCGTCGATCCAGGGCAATCCGCACCAGTATTAGACACCCTTAAACGCCACAATCTAAAGCTTGTGAGTATTTTACTCACGCATCACCATCAAGACCATGTCGGCGGCGTGGCAGACTTGGTCTCTCAGACCGAGGCCCACGTTTTCGGACCCGCTACCGAAACACTGCCCGTGTGCGATACGCCGCTGCAAGAAGGGGATGTCGTTCAAGATACTTCGCTTGGCTTCTCACTACAAGTATTGGACGTGCCCGGACACACCGCCGGTCACATTGCGTACACCGGGTTGTTCAACTCAACGCCCGTGCTTTTTTGCGGAGATACCTTGTTTGCGGCAGGTTGCGGGCGGCTCTTTGAAGGCACACCCGCACAAATGCTCGCCTCAATGACAAAGCTCGCCAATTTAGCACCTCAGACGGCGGTCTATTGCGCGCACGAATACACGCTTTCAAATATGCGCTGGGCGCGCACTGTAGAGCCTAGTAATGACGCACTTACGCTTTGGCAAGAACAAGCCCAACTAGCTCGCGATCAAGAGCAACCCACGCTCCCGAGCTCGATTGCTCAAGAGCTTGCCTGCAATCCCTTCATGCGAGCACGACAACAAACCGTGTCGAAC
>JBILJY010000127.1:0-7990 GCA_044376975.1 Burkholderiaceae bacterium
CTGCGACCCATACTAAAAATAAGGGACAGCTGCGAATAAAGGCTTGGTTCGCCGCAAGCTGTGAGAGTCGGTCTTTGCGGTCTTGATCTTGCACCGCAACAACGCTCCAAGTTTGAAGGTTGGAGGATGTAGAAGCAGATTGCGCCGCAGCGACTAAAAGTTCGGCTGTGTTTGGGGCTAAGGGTTCGTTGGTGAACGCCCGCACAGAGCGGTGTTGCATGAGTGTTTCGATCGTTGGATTCAACGCATCGAACACGGCAGGGTTATTGCCATAACGTGCTTGGAGCAAGGAGCTTAGTGTGGCGTGTGATTGCTGGGTCATGAGCGTAGGTACCGTTGTTCAAGATAAAAGGTTTATTCCAGTGCCGACAAGCATACCTTGGGTTACAGTTAACACCAAGATGTTCTGAAAAATTGCGGGGTTCGTCCATTGGCAACGACAAGATTGGGATTGAAGTGAATCAAGCGGACGGATTTCGGTTAGAAACAAATGAACGCTGATCCCGCTCGTCGTCGCAAGGCGATTTTGTTATTAGCTTTGCTGGTCTGGATCTGGGGGGTCAACTGGGTCATCGCAAAAATGTCACTGGCCTATATCTCTCCGATATGGGTCACCGCGCTGCGTTTGCTGCCCGCCTGCGCTTTGTTTTTCTCCCTATGTTTTTTTACTGGTCGGTTAAGAGTTCCCGTCCGTGCAGACTTACCAGTCGTGTTTTCGATTGGCTTATTGCATATGGTCGGTTTCTCTGTGCTGGTCAGTATCGGCATTCAGTACATGACCGCGGGAAAATCAATTGTGCTGGCGTACACGACACCGCTTTGGGTGTTACCCGCCGCATGGTTTTTTCTTGGTGAAAAACTCACACGTCGTAAGTTGACTGGATTGGTGGTTGGAATGCTTGGGCTTGTTTTGCTACTACAGCCAGGCGAACTCGATTGGTCTGATCGCGATATCTTGATTGGGCATGGTTTTGTGTTGCTCGCAGCCTTGCTGTGGGCGGGTTCGATTGTGTATGGACGTGCCCATAAGTGGGTGACTCCGCCTTTCGCATTGTTACCTTGGCAGATGCTGGTTGGCGGTTTAACGCAGTTAGTCCTTGCCTTGGCGATCGAGGGTTTGCCTCAGATCAAGTGGTCTGTCGAGTTCGTTTTACTGGTCGGGTTTAATTGTTTACTGGGAAATGGACTTGCTTATTGGTTGATGAATGTCGTGAGTCGCGATCTTCCCGCAAGTGCCGTTTCGATGGGATTGTTGGGTGTTCCCGTCATTGGACTCGTATGCTCTAGTCTCGTGCTGGATGAAACACTTGGACCAGCATTATTGATTGCTGCAGCATTGATTATTTTTGGAATTATTTTAGGTACGACGACTCCGAGGAAAGAGCATGAGCAAAAATGACACCCCTACACCTCCGTCAGATGCTGAGCTAGGGTTCGCTCCGGATGAAGATGCACCGATTCCCTATATGAAGCGGACACGGGATTGGTATCTGGCGCTAGGGTACGGGAACCCGTATCGGTGGGCACATTACATTGACGTACCTTTTACACCCTTGGCTCAACCGCTCGCAAAGGCGACGGTCGCCCTTATTAGTACGGCGTCCCCCTACGATCCAACGAAAGGTGAGCAAGGCGTTGGTGCACCTTACAACGCCGAAGCGAAGTTTTATAAAGTCTACTCAGGCGATAGCTCGATTGACCACGATGTTCGGGTCTCGCATGTGGCGATTGACCGTAAGCACACGACCATGGAAGACAGTAACACCTGGTTTCCCTTGCCTGCGCTTCGCGCTGCCGTTGCGAAAGGTCGCATTGGTCGTCTAGCGACACATTTTTTTGGTGTGCCAACCAACCGTAGTCAGCGCCACACGCTAGAGGTGGATTGTCCAGAAGTACTGCGTCGTTGTCGAGAAGATGGGGTCCAAGCTGTAGTGCTTGTTCCGAATTGCCCTGTGTGCCACCAGACATTGAGCCTGGTTGCACGCTACCTTGAGGCAGCAGGTATCTCTACAGTATTGCTCGCTTGTGCAAAAGACATCGTGGAGCACTGTGGTGTTCCACGCGCTATGTTCAGTGACTTCCCGTTAGGGAATGCCGCTGGCAAACCGAAGAGTCCTGAGTCTCAGGCAGCAACTCTGGAGCTTGCGTTACGCACGCTTGAGTCGGCACCGGCTGCACGCACCACGGTGCAATCGCCCCAACGCTGGAGTGAGTCGCACGCGTGGAAGCGTGATTACTCTAATGTGGAATGCGTGAGCCCCGAAGAGTTGACCCGGTTGCGTGCAGCGAACGACCGGGCCAAGGAGGCGGCTAAAGCGCTACGAGATCATCAGTTGACGTAGAGCCCGGCGGACTTGATCAACGGTGTGAACATATTAATTTCGTTTTTGAGATGTTCACGCAGTTTGGCAGGTGTTGCCAGCGCAGGTGCGACAGGTGCACTGCCGATACCTGCGAGGCGTTCTTTCACGACCGGATCCAAGACTGCTTTTGCTAGGGCATCAGACAGTTTGTCGATGATTGGCTTTGGCGTTCCCTTAGGCGCGTAGAGTCCGAACCAAATGCTAATGTCAAACCCTTTGACGCCGGCCTCGTTTAGGGAAGGGAGATCAGGCAAAGAGTCGAGGCGTTTGCTACCTGCGACGGCATAGGCTTTTACACGATTAGCTTTGATCGCCGGCATGGTGCCGGTTGTTTGATCGCAAAGTAAATCTATTTGTCCGCCCATTAAGTCATTCAGTGCTGGTCCAGTTCCTTTGTAAGGAATGAGTGTTGGCTTAATGCCAAGCGTTTCCATGAACAGCAAGCTGCAGAGGTGCGAAGCTGAACCAGCACCCGCATTACCCATACTGATTTTTTCGCCGTTCTTTCTGATGTAATCCACGAACTCTTGCGTGCCAACAGGAGGGAAGTCTTTGCGTGCGACCAACACCATGGGACCAACAGTCGCCAATCCAATTGGTTCAAAGTCTTTCACGGGGTCGTAGGAAAGATTCTTGATCATTAGCGAATTGGTGGCATGGCTGATGTGAATCATAAGCAGGTTATAGCCATCGGGTGCGGATCTAGCCACCTTCGCAGTACCGATACTTCCGCCAGCGCCAGCAACGTTTTCGACAACAATTTGTTGACCAAGCGTTTTTTGCATGGCAGAAGCAAAAAGGCGAGTGATCGTGTCACCTGGACCGCCTGGCGCATAGGGCATCGCCATGGTGATGATCTTTGATGGGTACTCTTGCGCAGAGGCAGATAGTGAGGCGATGGCCAACCCGGCAGCCACGATTAGTTTACGTACTAAGACTGTTTTCATTTTGACTGTATCCCCCTAAGAAAAAGTAATTTGATATTACTATGTAAGTACCTTTTTTTAGCTAAAAACCCCTATGCCTATCTCGATGCTTGAATCTGCAATTTTTAAGGATATGTTTGGTACTGCCGCCATGCGTGCGGTGTTTGACGATGCTGCGACGTTGTATCGCTACACGGAAACCGAAATCGCCTTGGCGAAGGTGCAGGGCGAACTAGGCGTTATCCCCCAAGCCGCTGCTGCAGCAATCTGCCAACGCGCTGATTCGGCCAAACTTGATCTGGCGGAACTCAAGCGCGAAACTGAAATCGTCGGTTACCCGATTTTGCCCTTAGTGCACCAGCTATCAAAAATGTGCGGACCAGAGGGCGAGTATTTACATTGGGGTGCGACCACCCAAGACATCATGGATACTGCCACGGTGTTGCAGGTGCGAGCGGCGCTCGAAATCATCGAGACGGATCTGAAAGAGCTTGATCAGATTCTCGATCAGCTGTCTGCCACCTACCGCGATGCGCCGATGGCGGGCCGCACACATTTGCAGCATGCCTTGCCGATTACGTTTGGTTATAAAGCGGCGGTGTGGCTACTGATGGTTCGACGTCACCGAGAGCGCTTAGCGCAGCTCAAGCCTCGCGTGTTGATTGGTCAGTTTGGCGGTGCAGCGGGAACGCTGGCCTCTCTGGGTGCTCAGGGCTTGCCGGTACAGGCGGCTCTGATGAAGGAGCTTGGCTTGGGTCTCGCCCCGGTCACCTGGCATGTTGCTCGAGATGGGCTCGTAGAGACCATTCAATTTTTGGCGTTAGTCACTGGATCGCTTGGCAAAATTGCCTTTGACATCATGTTGATGATGACTAATGAGCTCGGTGAAGCGTTTGAGCCTTTTGTTAAGGGACGGGGCGCATCAAGCACCATGCCTCAAAAACGCAATCCGATTTCGTGCGAACTCATGCTGAGCGCATCCAAGTCGGTTAGACAGCATGCGGGCCTCGCCTTAGATGCGATGGTTCAAGACTTTGAGCGTGCGACGGGCCCCTGGCATATCGAGTGGGCTGCTATTCCGGAATCATTTATTTTGACGGCAGGCGCCTTGCGTCAAGCCAAATTCATGCTGGGCGGGCTAGAGGTGGATACCAAGCGCATGCTTAAAAACCTGGATCTGACCGGTGGCCTGATTGTGGCGGAAGCGGTGATGATGGGGTTGGCTCCACATATCGGGCGTCAAACTGCGCATGATGTGGTCTATGACGCGTGCCGTATCGCCGCTACCCAGGGTAAGAAACTAGCAGAAGTTTTGTATCTTGACACGAAGGTGAACACTAAGCTTGATCGCGCACGTATCGATGCACTCTGCGATCCGGCGAACTATTTAGGTGCTGCACCACAGATGGTGGATCAAATGCGTGCCTGGCACAAAAGCTGAGGTTACCAATGCGTGTGATCCGTGCTGCAGATATTGTTTCGAGTATTGCCGACGCTTTGCAGTTTGTCAGCTACTACCATCCGGCAGATTTCGTTCAGGCCTTAAAGAGTGCCTATCAGAAGGAAACTTCTGCGCCCGCGCGCAATGCGCTGTTGCAACTCTTGGTCAACAGCAAGCTTAGTGCACAGGCACATCGTCCGATCTGCCAAGACACAGGTGTGGCTCACGTTTTTTTCAAACTAGGAATGGACGCCAGAATTTCCGCGGATGGTAAGCAACCGACGCCGAGTCTGCAGGCGCTGGCCGATGCTGGCGTCTCGCAGGGGTACACCTATGCAGGAAATCCCTTGCGCGCTTCGATGATCCGACAACCTCTTGGTGATCGCAGCAATACGGGTGACAACACGCCGGCCATCGTGCATATCGAAATGATTGAAGGTGATACGCTTGAAGTCACCGTGGTGGCCAAGGGGGGTGGCGGTGATGTGAAGGCGCGTTATGCCATGCTTAATCCGAGCGATTCGGTGGCTGACTGGGTCGTGAGTCAGCTTCCGGGAATGGGTGCTGGGTGGTGTCCTCCGGGTGTTTTAGGCTTGGGGATTGGGGGTTCGCCAGAACAAGCAATGGTGATGGCGAAGCGTTCGCTATTTGCGCCGATTGATATTCAGAGCTTGCGTGTGCGTGACGACTTGGATGAGGCAGAGCGCTTGCGCGTAGAAATTTTTGATCGCGTGAACGCTTTGGGTATTGGTGCGCAGGGACTTGGGGGTGACGCGACAATCTTAGACGTCAAGATCGCTCAGGCCCCATCACATGCAGCGTTATTGCCAGTTGCGTTGATGCCTAATTGTGCAGCCACACGTTTCGTCTCTTTTAATCTCGATGGCTCGGGTCCAGCCAAACTTGTCGCGCCCGATGCGTCCGTCTGGGATGACATACCGCAAAAAATGCCCTTTGCGGACGGTCGTCGCGTCAACCTCGACACGCTTTCACTTGAGGAAGTGCGCTCTTGGAAAGCAGGTGAATTGCTGTTGTTATCGGGTCGTCTTTTGACCGGTCGAGATGCCGCGCATAAGCGCCTGACCGATATGCTGGCACGAGGTGAGGCGCTACCCGTCGATTTAAAGAACCGCGCAATTTATTATGTGGGACCGGTTGATCCGATCGAAGGCGAAGCGGTTGGTCCTGCAGGCCCAACGACTTCTGCCCGAATGGATAAGTTCATGCCAGCCTTGCTCGAAAAAACGGGGTTGCTGGTCTCTGTCGGAAAAGCCGAGCGTGGGCCAGTCGCGATCGAAGCGATAAGAAAGGCAGGAGTCGCGTATTTGGTGGCGGTAGGCGGAGCTGCTTACTTGGTGTCTAAAGCAATCGAATCCGCAAAAGTGTTGGCTTTTGAGGATCTAGGTATGGAAGCGATTTATGAATTTGTCGTGCGTGATATGCCGGTTACTGTCGCAATCGATCACACCGGCCGCACGATACACTGGATGAAGTCAGACAATAACTAGGAGACATGATGGGAACCGCTACATCGATCGTTATGAATACCTCGCCTAAGATTCCGCCTGGGCCCCTTAAAGGACGGGTGAGCGCCGAGGAATGGAAGACACGCGTGGAACTTGCGGCCTGTTATCGCTTGGTATCGCTCTACGGTATGACCGATATGATTGCGAACCATATTTCTGCAATGGTGCCGGGTGAGCCTAATCATTATCTGATCAACCCGTACGGGATGTTGTATGACGAAATCACCGCCTCGAGCCTGATCAAAATCGATATCGACGGCAACATCATTGATCGTCCAAATGAAGATTACGGGATTAATCGCACGGGCTTTGTAATCCATAGCGCCATTCATTCTGTGCGACCCGATGCTGCGTGCATCATCCACACGCACACGCGTGCTGGTATGACCGTGTCAACCTTAAAGTGCGGCCTGTTACCGCTGACACAAACCGCGACGCGTTTTGCCAAGGTTGCGTACCATCACTTCGAAGGCATCTCTGTCGATTTGTCTGAGCAAAAAAGTTTGCAGCGTGACTTGGGCGATGCAGAGGTGATGATCTTGCATAACCACGGACTGCTTGCTGTTGGTCCATCAATTCCTGAAGCCTTCAACAGTATCTATCGCCTAGAACTAGCCTGCAAAGTGCAAGTTGATGCGATGGCCTGCAACGCGGAGCTGATCATTCCGGAGCCCGAGGTGGTTGCCAAAGCGAATGCACAGTGGAACCCGAGCGTAACCAGACGCTACGGTATTCTTGAATGGCCCGCTATGCTTCGTCAGCTAGATAAGAAAGACGATAGTTACAAGCAATAAGATGACGCAACACGCTAAGCCCGAGGTAATTGTGGCGTTTCCGGTTGCCGGTGCGGCACTTGAGGCCTTACGTGGGCATTACACGGTACACCATGTGCCAGTTGTGGCTGAGCGCCAAGCCGCAGTCGATCAACTCGGTGCTCGAATCGTGGCAGTCATCACAAACGGCACCTATGGATGGGACGCTGCACTGATGCGCCAGATGCCTAAACTAAAGGTGATTGCTGCCTTTGGCGCCGGTTATGAAAACATCGAGGTGCAGGCTGCTTATGAACTCGGTATCGCAACGAGTCATGGCCGCGGCACGAACACAATTAGTGTGGCGGATCATGCGCTGACGTTGCTGTTCGCTATCGTGCGCGACGTTGTCATGTCCGCCGAAGGGTTGCAGAAGGGTCAGTGGCACACTATTCGTCACGCACGCCCAGATATTTCTGGACGACGGCTGGGGATTTTTGGGCTTGGTCTCATTGGGCAAGCGATCGCGACGCGTGCGCGAGCGTTTGATATGTCGATCGCATACTGCAACCGCAAGCCCAATCCAGACGTGACGTATGAGTATGTGTCAACACTAGAGAGCTTGGCCGAGAAAGTGGACTTTTTGATTTGTGCTGCGCCGGGTGGCGCAGCCACACAGCATGCGGTGAATGCGGCCGTTTTGCGGGCGCTTGGGCCACAGGGCTATTTGGTGAATGTGGGGCGCGGCTCTGTTGTGGATTCAGACGCACTGTCGTTTGCGTTGCGCAATGGACAAATCGCAGGCGCTGGGCTGGACGTCTTCGAGGGCGAACCGCAGCTGCCAGAGTCTTTAAAGGGGCACTCAAATTTGCTTGTAACCCCGCATATTGCCGGGTTTTCCCCGGACTCCTTCGAGGGCTACATACGCTCAGTGGTCGAGAACGTTGATGCCTGTCTGGCCGGGCGTCCCGCCGTCACGCCC
>JBILJY010000128.1:0-7945 GCA_044376975.1 Burkholderiaceae bacterium
GCGATGGCGAGATTGCCTGCCACATCCACTGCCAGACCATCAGGGCCGCTGGGCCCATACGTCGTAAAGAACTGTCCCACTTTTGCAACGCTACCATCGCTCATGAGCGGTGTACGCCACACACAATTGCCGCGAGTGGCCGCGACGTACAACACCTTCTCATCAGGTGACAGTACAAGGCCATTAGGGCTCGGCACGTTGCTCAGCAACAAATCAAGCTTGCCCGACGGCTGGAGGCGATAGACTCGCCCAGTCGGATCATGCATGCCTGACTGGCCCTGATCGGTGAAGTAGATATTGCCTTGCGAATCGCACGTCAGATCGTTCACGCCCTTGAAACTTTCAGTGTTGCGTCGCGCGAAATAGGGCTCAACCTTGCCAGACTGAATAGCCAAACGCATCAACCCATTTTTGTAGTCGGTAATTAATAGCGCATCATCCGACAATAACTTCATGCCATTGGGCTCACCGTCATACTCAACGATCTGCGTCCAGTCGCCTTTGGGATCGATCCGAAAGATTCTCCCGAAAATGATGTCGGTGACATACAAATTGCCCTGCGAGTCAAACACCGGGCCCTCTAAAAACGAATCCATCGCGACACCGCCGCGATTTGCGTCGGCCCAGGCCGAGCGCACCCCTGTGCGTCGGAACTTGCCCGGCATTTCTGTAAACACGTCGGCTTGTATACATTCTGGAGCTTGTTTGTAAAACATATTGCCTCACTTAGCTTATCCGGTACGCCATTTTGACAGGTTCGGGCAGAAATTCACTAAAATGCCTGCATAGGAGTCACCATGCGCCCACTTGATCGAATCGATCTAAAAATTCTAGATGTATTGCAACGCGACGGCCGCATCTCCATGACCGATCTCGCCGAGCGAGTGAATCTGTCGGCCACACCCTGCTCTGAGCGCGTGCGACGTCTTGAGCGCGAGGGTGTGATTACGGGCTATTACGCGCGCGTCAATCCGGCTGCGTTAGGAAAGAATCTACTTGTTTTCCTTGAGATCAAGCTGTCGGCCAAGTCGGGCGATGTCTTCGACAAGGTTAAAAAAGAACTTGAGTATGTCCCGGAGGTCATGGAGTGTCATTTGGTATCGGGCGACTTTGATTACCTCATTAAAGCTCGCCTTCCAGAGATGAATAAGTACCGACAACTCTTGGGCGAAATTTTGAAGCGCTTGCCCGCCTCCGCTGAGTCGCGCAGTTATGTCGTGATGGAAGAAATTAAAGAAACGCTCTACTTGGCGGTTGATCGCTAGCCTGCCACGTCCACGTTTTACGCTTTTTTCGGTAGGGCTCGTATGAATGTCCACAAATCCTCGTTGTTCGAGGTTGCGACATTAAAGCGAAACCAGTTTGATGCGCGATCGTTAGGCCGAAAATAGGAACCGGGCGCAAGCCAAATGCCTCGATCTAGCGCGCGTGTTGCCACGGCAATACTTTGACTCGGCTCAACAGGCAATTGGGCCCATAAAAACAAACCTGCCTGCGGCTCGGCAAACACCTCAAGGCCAGCTGCCCGCATACTCTGTGCAACTGACTGGTGAGCAACGCGCAGTTTTTCAGTAATGAAGCGCACATGCTTGTCGTAATGCCCTTCACTCAACACGTTCGCAACCACACGCTCCGTCACTTCCGATGACGTCAAACCTACGGCCATTTTGGTACGGGCCAGGTCTGCCAAGACCTCGGCATGCGCAGCCAAGTAGCCCACCCGCAAGGTGGGGGCAATTGTCTTGGAGAAGCCCGAGATATAAATCACACGTCGCAGCCCTTCTAGCGCAGCCAGGCAAGCCGCTTCGGACGGCGCAAGCTCGCGATAAATGTCATCCTCAATGACCCACAAACCATAGCGGTCGGTTAGCGCAAGTAAGCGTTGCGCATTCACCTTTGATAATGAGGTTCCCGAAGGATTTTGCAAAACCGTATTAACGAAGATAGCTTTGGGTTGCATCGTCTGCAACACGTGTTCAAGTTGCTCAAGATCATGCCCCTCTTGTGTGCGGGCCACACCAAGCACATTGAGTCCTGCCAATTGGAGAATCTGCAAGAGATTGCAATAGCATGGGTCTTCCACAATGACGGTATCACCGGGTCGCAATAAAGTGCGTACGACCAAGTCGAGTGCCTGTGTCGCGCCCTGCGTCAATAAAATATTGCTGGGCTGCGCAGGAATATCAAACCGACGTAAGGACAAGGCTATCTGTTCACGTAACGAACCCATCCCATAAGGATGCCCATAGCCGCCGAACCGCGGGCCCGGGATGCGTCCGAGCGCCCGCAACGCATGTTGCAGACCACTCTCGTTGATCCACTCGCCTGGAATCCAGCCGCAACCCGCTTTACTCGGAACAGAGTGGTCCGCGAACACATCCGATAAGAGCCAAGCTGCACTCAGCGTCGGGGCGGACCAGACAGGAGCCGGCCGAACCGATGAGGGCGTCAGACCCGCGACGCGGTATGCCGCTCCCTGGCGCGATACCAAATGACCGGACTCAACCAAGCCTTGGTAGGCCTGCGCGACGGTAAACGGACTAACGGCATGACTGCGCGCCAAGGCACGCACCGAGGGCAGCGCATCGCCTGGCCGCAAGGTGCGTCCCTCGATTGCGCGCGCGACAGCTCCGACAATCTGTTCAACCAAACTCAGGTTGGACTGTCGATCTAAGGCCAGAGGCAAGGTCATTGACATCTACCAGTACAGTTTGAGGGCAATAAGCCCCTATTTTCAATACAGTTTGCGATAATGTACTGTAACTGTACTGGTAAAAATCATATTTCACCCGTTACAGTGGTGCATTCGCTAGACAACGGAGACTTCCCATGAATGCAATTACTGAAAAAATCAGCCTGTCTACAGATCTGGACATGGCCAATTTCTGGATGCCTTTCACCGGCAACAAACAATTCAAGGCTGCGCCGCGCATTCTGAAAAGCGCAAAAGGCATGTACTTCACAACGGCCGATGACCAGAAAGTGCTCGACGCGAGCGCCGGTCTCTGGTGCGTCAATGCCGGTCACTGCCGCGACGAGATTACAGAAGCGGTGCACAAGCAAATGATGGAGCTCGACTACGCACCTCCATTCCAGATGGGACACCCTCTCGCGTTTGAAGCAGCGAAGAAAATTGCAGAAGTCATGCCAGCTGGCCTAGACCGCATCTTCTTTGCAAACTCAGGCTCCGAGGCAGTCGACACAGCACTCAAAATGGCACTCGCCTACCACCGTGCACGCGGCGAAGGGCAGCGTACGCGTCTAATCGGTCGCGAGCGCGGCTACAGCGGCGTGGGTTTTGGTGGCATTTCGGTCGGTGGCATCCTTGCCAACCGCAAAGCCTACTCGGGCGCACTGATTCCAGGCGTCGATCATATTTCACATACACATAACTTGGCTGAGATGGCCTACAGCAAGGGTCAGCCTGCTTGGGGCGCTCATCTTGCTGACGATCTCGAGCGTCTGTGCGCATTGCATGATCCATCAACCATCGCTGCTGTGATCGTCGAGCCCGTTGCTGGTTCGACAGGTGTATTGGTGCCCCCGCAAGGTTATCTGCAACGCTTGCGCGAGATTTGCACCAAGCACGGCATCCTTTTGATATTCGACGAGGTCATCACAGGCTTTGGTCGCTTAGGCAAAGCCACGGCGAGTGAATTTGTCGGTGTCACGCCAGACATCTTGACGATGGCTAAAGCCATGAACAACGCTGCAATTCCAATGTCTGGTGTTGCTGCGAGCCGTCAGGTCCATGACACGATTGTCAACGGAAGTGCTGGCGGCGCGATTGAGTTCTTCCACGGCTATACCTACTCATCGCACCCAACCGCTGCAGCGGCGTGCTTGGCTACACAAGAAATCTACCGCAAGGAAGGTTTGTTTGCGCGTGCAGCTGGTTTGGCACCCAAGTTCGAAAAAGAGATCCATGCGTTGCGTGGTGAGCCTTTCGTCAAAGACATCCGCAACCTCGGTCTGATGGGCGCAGTAGAGCTGCAGTCACGCGACGGCGCTCCCGGTGCACGCGCCTACGACGTGTTCCTCAAGTGTATGGAAAAAGGTGTGTTGGCGCGCTTCACCGGCGACATCATGGCTTTCTCACCACCGCTGATCGTATCGGAAGGCCAGATCGAAGAAATCTTCGCAACGGTCAAAAAGGCACTGCACGAAGTTGCCTAAGCAATACTCGGCAACACTGAAAGGGGCGCCTTGTGCGCCCTTTTTTTGTACCTACAAAATCTCTCTGTCGCAGTGCGCCGCTCAGATACAATCGACTGACACTTTTCGATCTGCATTCCCTCTTCTGGAATCCTTCTGCTCATGAATTACCAACTGCCTTTCCCCTCTGGTCGTCAACCTGTATTGGCGCGTAATGTCGTCTCTACTTCGCAACCCTTGGCCTCGCAAGCTGGCGCCAACGCCTTTGCGCGTGGCGGTAACGCAATTGATGCAGCCCTTGCTGCAGCGATTACCTTGACGGTTGTCGAGCCCACGATGAACGGCATTGGTGGTGATGCTTTCGCCATTTTGTGGGATGGCAAAGCCTTACATGGGCTGAACGCCTCGGGGCGTGCGCCCGCAGCATGGTCGCCCGAACGCTTCAAGGGTATGGCCACCATGCCGCATCGCGGCTGGGAATCCGTCACGGTTCCTGGTGTGGTGTCGCAGTGGGTTGAGTTGTCGAGCAAATTCGGCAAGCTGCCCTTTGAAGATTTATTCAAAGACGCCATTCGCCACGCGCGCGATGGCTTCCCTGTAAGTCCCGTGATTGCACGCCAATGGAAAGATGCGGCTGCCGAATTACATATGCACCCAGGCTTTGAGGCCTTCATGCCTAATGGTCGTGCGCCCGAGGCGGGTGAGATCTGGCGCTTTCCAGATCAGGCGGACACGCTCGAAGATATTGCCCGCTCAAAGGGTGAATCGTTCTATCGTGGTCGTCTGGCCAAAGCAATTGCGGCATTTTCCAAAGAATGTGGTGCTGCAATGACCGAAGCTGACTTGGCCGCACACCGCTGCGACTGGGTGGGTACGGTATCTACAAATTATCAGGGTTATGACGTGCATGAGATCCCGCCTAACGGCCAGGGCTTGACCGCACTGCTTGCGCTGAACCTGATCGAGCAGTTGCCCTACGCGCAAACAAAGCCCGGCTCAGCCGAACGTATGCACCTCGAAGTTGAATGTATGCGCGCAGCCTTTGCTGATCTGTATGCACACGTGGCAGACCCCGAGTTCATGAAAGTTACCGCAAAAGATTTGCTCAGCAAATCCTATGCAAAAGAGCGTGCCAAACTGATCGATCCAAAGAAGGCGGGCACCTACCTGCCTGGCCAACCACCTTCGGGCGGCACGATCTATATGTGCGCGACAGACACTGACGGCCGCATGGTGTCCTACATCCAGTCAAACTTTAAAGGCTTCGGCTCGGGCGTGGTTGTACCTAAAACAGGTATCGCACTACAAAACCGCGGATCGGGATTCGTGACAACGCCAGGCCATCCCAATCAGGTCGGCGGTGGCAAGCGCCCAATGCACACCATCATCCCAGCCTTCATCATGCGCGACGGCAAGCCAGACATGGCCTTTGGTGTAATGGGCGGCAACATGCAAGCGCAGGGACACATGCAAATGGTGCTGCGTTATGTCACGGAGAAGCACAACCCACAAGCTTGCTCTGACTCACCACGCTGGCGCATCAACGATATTGGCGAACTCACCGTTGAGGCGGGCGTGCACCCCTCAGTCGTAGAGGGTCTGCGTGCGATGGGTCACAAGCCAATCGTTGCCCCAGCCGATAGCCTGGATTTCGGTAGCGCTCAGTTGATCGCACGCTTACCCGGCGACAAAGCGCCTTACGCTTACGTTGCCGGCTCTGACCATCGCCGCGACGGTCAAGCAGTCGGTTATTAAGTCTTGAGTCTTGTATTCCTCCTCGAAAGAGGAGGAATCATTCAGCTCTCTATCCGCCCGAAACGTCCACTGTTGAAGTCTTCAATGGCCTGAATAATTTCAGCCTTCGTGTTCATGACGAAAGGTCCATGCCCAGAGATCGGTTCTTGAATCGGCTCTCCACACAACAACAACGCAACCGTGTCTTCAAGAACCTGGATCGTGATATCTTGACCGGTGTGCTCATACATCAGCATCTGCGCGTCCGTTGCAACCGAGCCCTCTTGTGCCTGCACGGCACCGTGCAAGACAACAAGTCCCGTGCTCCATCCCTCTGGTACAGGGATCGTCAATATTGCGCCCTTCACTAGTTTTAAATCGACGACCTGCATCGGCGTGAACGTCCGAGCCGGACCCGTTTGACCACCAAACGATCCGGCAATCACGCGCGCCGTACCAGCGCCATCCGCTAGGGCGAGCTCCGGAATCTGTTGGCGCAGAATCGGTTGGTACCCAGGTGCAGTCATTTTGTCTTTAGCTGGCAAGTTGACCCACAGCTGAATCATTTGCAGCACGCCACCCGCTCGCGCAAAGGCCGCAGAGTGGAACTCTTCGTGCAAGATCCCCGCGCCGGCCGTCATCCACTGCACCTCGCCCGAACCAATAACTCCACCTTGACCAGTAGAGTCTTTGTGCTCGACTTCGCCCTCGTAGACGAATGTCACCGTCTCAAAGCCTCGATGCGGATGTGAGCCCACGCCTTTACGCTCCGTTGTTACGGGAAATTGCATCGGCCCCGCAAAATCCAACATCAAGAACGGACTCATTTCCTTGCCCAAGTCTTGATAGAAAAATAATGTGCGCACTGGAAAGCCGTCTCCGACCCAGTGACCACGATCATTACCCTGCACGCTCATTAGTTTTTTCATAGCCAGAGATTAACCTACCCCTGCGCGCCTGAGAAACACGAATACATGGTCGCCAAATGCATATTCACTCTTGTCCAGTCCGTTGAAGTGCGGCGCAAACTCCTCAAACAAATGGTAGTTTTTGACGTCTTCCATTTTGAAGTCGATATGCGATGGGTTGTTACTGTAACTTAAGACAAGCACACCACTGCTTTTCATAATCGTCTCAAGACCAGCAAAAAAATCTTCACATTGATCGATTTGATCCACACCAAAGCCTATGACGCCATTGGCGACAATGACATCAAACTGATCGCGCATGTATTGCCGTGTGAGCTCTGTTGCGGAGTCTATGCGATGGTTATGTGTATCACCATAAATCGCCTTACTAGGGTCTATGTCGATGGTGAAAAACTTTGCAGAAAACCGCAACCGATAGTGCCAACTGCGTTTATCGGTGCCAATGAACAAGCATTGTGCAGACTCGTTGTTCAGCAAGGTGTCTAAATATTCAAAAATATCCTGCTCTAAAAATAATCGGTTCGTCGATTTGCGGGGGAACTCAACTCCCCAAGTGACCGCTAGTCGCGGCGAAAGCTCAAACAGTAAGGTCTTAAGTTTATTTTTTAGCTTTAGCATGTGCGGTCTACTTTAAATTTCCTGCCACGTTCTTTGCGACGATTGCGGTCTTAAACGCCAGTCATTAAACATTATTCTACCGTCACACTCTTTGCCAGATTGCGTGGCTTATCGACGTCAGTGCCACGCGCACATGCTGTGTGATAGGCCAGCAGCTGCAGCGGAATCGTATGCAGAATAGGAGACAGCAGGCCGTAATTCTCAGGCATACGAATCACGTGCACACCTTCGCTGCTCGCGAGCTTCGTATCTGCGTCTGCAAATACATACAACTCGCCGCCACGCGCACGTACTTCCTGCATGTTTGATTTCAGCTTCTCGAGCAAGGCGTCGTTGGGTGCAATAGTCACCACCGGCATCAACTCTGTCACCAGCGCTAGAGGCCCATGCTTAAGTTCACCGGCCGGGTAGGCCTCAGCATGAATATAGCTAATTTCTTTTAGCTTCAACGCACCCTCGAGTGCGATGGGATAGTGCATCCCACGACCTAAGAATAAGGCGTTCTCTTT